>CABURF010000101.1 GCA_902493755.1 uncultured Coriobacteriia bacterium | reverse complement strand
CCAAGCGTCAGCAGCAAATTTACGACTTCATCAAGGAATATCAGCAGGAGAAGGGCTATCCGCCCAGTGTGCGCGAGATGGCTTCTGCTGTGGGCCTTTCCTCCCCCAGCACCGTACATGCGCATCTCTCCGCGCTCGAAGCACGAGGCCTGCTCAAGCGTGATGCCACCAAGCCTCGCGCTCTCGAGCTCTTTGACGAGGACGGATCTTCCGTCTCCATCTCAAAGTCCGATGAGCCCACGGCGCCTCGCGGCACGGTATCGCTGCCTCTCGTAGGCCGAGTCGCTGCAGGGATCCCCATCCTTGCCGAGCAGAATATCGAAGACACCTTTACCATCCCAACCGAGATCGCAACGGACCAGGGGTCCTTTATCCTCGAGGTCCACGGCAATTCGATGATTAACGTCGGCATTTATAACGGCGACTACATCATCGTTCGTGAGCAGAAGAGTGCCATGAATGGCGAGATTGTCGTGGCTATGATCGATGGCTCTGCAACGGTCAAAACATTCTACAAGGAGCAGGGACGCGTTCGTCTGCAGCCCGAAAACGACACCATGGAGCCCATCTACGCGACAAATCCCACGATTCTGGGCAAGGTCGTCGGTTTGATGCGCCGGTTTTCGTAATGCAAAAACGCATCACTGTCTTTGATACTATTCGCGGGTTTACCATGCTGTCGATGGCGGGATTTCATGCCTGCTACGACCTTGCCTACCTATATGGTTGGAAGATGCCCTGGTTTACCCAGACCATCTTCCAGGACATCTGGCGTGCCAGCATCAGTTGGGTATTTTTGTTTATTGCCGGCTGGATGTGCACCCTCTCGCGCAACAACATCAAGCGTGCCGTCAAATATGCCGCTGCCGCTTTAGTTGTATGGGTCGCAACGACGCTAGTCTCAGTCGATGACTCGGTGAACTTCGGCATCATTTTCTGCATGGCGGCGTGCACCGCCATTGTTGCACTCGCGCGCCCGGTTCTCGATAGGGTGCCGACAGTATGGGGTATAACGATTTGCCTCATACTCTTTGCCTGTACCTGGAGCATTCCTAAAGAGGTCTACCCTATCCCCTATCTAGCTTGGCTGGGTTTCCCAGGTCCAGACTTTGTCTCCGGTGATTACTATCCGCTCATACCCTTCTTATTTATGTACCTCGCAGGCTTCTTTGCCGCCCGCACGGCACAAAAAGCAAACCGCGAGGCGCCAGCATGGGCCCATGAGAATCCCATCCCGGCGCTCGCAAGCCTCGGACGCCATGCGCTGCCGTTCTACCTGCTTCATCAGCCCATTATCATAGGCGTGCTGGAGCTGATTTACTCTGTTCGGTAACGCTCGAGACGCGGCGCGATACGAGCCGGAAGCTTTACCACAATACGAACGCCGTCCTCGAGGTATTCCTCGTGCAGAAGGGTTCCCTGTTCGTGCACGAGCGTGATTAACGCGCCCTCTCGATACGGGATATCGGCCGAGAGCAACACATCTGTAGCGGCCGCTTCACGAGCGATGCGGTCGACTAAGTCATCAAGACCCTCACCCATCTGAGCCGAGAACAGCACCGCCTCGGGATAGCGCCGACGGAAGCTCAAGCGATCAACGCCATCGAGCAGATCAATTTTATTGAACACGGTAAGCGTTAGGCGCTCACCGGCACCAATCTCGTCAAGGACACGATCAACCGCCTCGAGCTGACGCTCGTAATCCTCATCGGAAGCATCCACGACTTTAAGAATCAAATCGGCGCCGAGCACCTCGGAAAGCGTAGATTTGAAAGCGTCGACCAGGCCATGGGGCAGTTTTTGAATAAAGCCAACGGTATCGGTGATCGTCATGCCACGGCCACCGGGCAAACGGTACGAGCGCGTCGTGGGATCGAGTGTGGCAAACAGCTTATCCTGCGAAAGTACTGTGGATCCAGTCAATCGATTAAGCAGCGTCGACTTACCGGCATTGGTATAGCCAGCCAACGCCACGCGAAACGCCGGCGATTCAATACGGCTTTTCGATTGCACGTCGCGACGCTGTTCAACCTGTTTCAGTTCGCGTCGAAGAGCTGCGATCTTATTGCGAATCAGGCGACGGTCGACCTCGAGCTGGCTTTCGCCCTGACCAAAACGCGATCCAATGCCGCCACGCGTCTGCTCCTTGGCAAGATGGCTCCACATACCTCGCAGACGAGGCAGCAGATACTGCAACTGTGCCAGCTGCACCTGTAAGCGGCCCTCACGCGTCTGGGCATGCAGGCCAAAGATATCCAAAATCAACGCCGTACGGTCAATAATCTTAACCGGTTCGCCCACGGCTTTCTCAAGATAGGACTGCTGTGAAGGAGTCAGGTCGTCGTCGAAGATAACAACATCCGCATCCATGCGATGAACCAAACCGCACAGCTCCTCGACCTTGCCGGAGCCGATAAACGATTTGGGATAGGGCTTGACCAGGCGCTGCGACAAGCGTGCCACGCATTGGGCTCCAGCAGTGTGAGCCAAGCGCTCGAGCTCATCGAGCGAACGGTCGAGCGGCCAGGCATTATCGCGCCACTCAACACCAACCAAGACGGCACGCTCAGGTTCAGGCGCCGTAGAGACCAAGGGAAAACGTGCCATTAGACAGCCTCGATACGACGGCAGATATCATCAACGACCTCATCGATCGTAAACTCATCCATATCGAACCAAACAATGCGATCGTCACGCTTAAACCAGGAAAGCTGGCGCTTGGCATAGCGACGTGAGCGCATCTTGATAAGCTCACGGGCCTCATCCATGGTAATAGCGCCACGCAAGGCATCGATAATCTCTTTGTAACCAATTGCCTGCATCGACGTGAGCGCATCACCCAAGCCCTGGTCCATAAGGCCACGGACCTCATCAACCAGCCCCTGCTCAAACATAAGGTCGACACGCATGTTAATGCGCTCATAGAGCACTTCACGGCTACGCGTCAGACCAAACCACAAGGCATGATAACGCTCGCGCGGAACGCTGAATTTCGACTTCTGCTCGGCATACGACACACCGTCATCATGCATCTCGAGCGCACGAATCACACGACGCACGTTATGGGGATGAATCACGGCAGCAGATTCCGGGTCGAGTTCGGCAAGCAGGGCATGCAGTGCCTCCTCACCAATGCGCTCGGCAAGCTCCTGGTAGCCCGCGCGACGTTCGTCCTCGAGTTCTCCCGAAGGAAAATCCATTTCATCGAGTGCAGCCTTGAGATACAGGCCCGTACCGCCGCAAAAGACCGGAAGACGTTGCTCGCCAAGCAAACGCTCGATATGCGCCCGGGCATCCGTCTGATAGAGCGCAGCTGAATACGCGACGCCCGGATCCACGATATCGACAAGGCGCAGGGGCACCGAGCACTCCTCGGGCATCATCTTGGCCGTACCGATGTCCATGCCACGATAGATTTGCATCGCGTCACAAGACAACACTTCGGACGAAAGACGAGCGGCCAGGCGGTCGGCAACATCGCTCTTGCCAACCGCCGTCGGACCGACAATCGCTACGGCAGAAAGGCTTGCACCGGTGGAAATCATTAGCGAGGCTCGCCCACGACGGAGCCAGACAGATACCACGTTTTGGCGACATCAACATCAACGTCGACGATTTTGCCGACGAGCTGATCGATGCTATAGCCAGCGGGAATCGGCGCATGCACCGTCTGGTTCTTGGGGCTTTTCCCCAGAAGAACAGCGTCGTTCTTCTTGCTCGTACCCTCAATAAGCGCAGGCACCACGGTGTGAAGCTCGCCCTGGTTATACTCGTGAGCCGTCGTCTCGATAACCTTGACCAGACGGTTAAAGCGCTCAAGGATAACCTCATGCGGGGTGGGATCATAAATCTCAGCTGCCGGGGTACCGGCGCGCTTGGAGTAAATAAACGTGTAGGCCTGGGCATAACGAACCGTCTCGGCAAGCGAGAGCGTCTGCTCAAAGTCTTCCTCGGTCTCGCCCGGGAAGCCCACGATGATGTCGGTCGAAAGCGCAATATCGGGCATACGGTTACGAATACGATCGACCAGACCCAGATAATCCTCGCGCGTATAACGACGATTCATCTCTTTAAGGATGCGCGTGGAACCCGACTGAACGGCCAGGTGGAGCTGCGGCATGACGGCAGGTGTCTCGGCCATAGCATCAATGGTCTCGGGCAGCAGATCCTTAGGATGCGAAGAGGTAAAGAAGATGCGCTCGACGCCGGTATCGCCCACGGCGCGCAGCAGGTCGGCAAAACGCGGCTTGCCAAAGAGATCGCGACCGTAGGAGTTAACGTTTTGGCCCAGAAGCGTAATCTCGCGCACGCCCTGACGCACGAGCCCGGTCACCTCGTCGACAATCTCTTCGAAGGGACGGCTCTTCTCGCGACCACGGACGTATGGCACGATGCAGTACGTACAAAAGTTGTTGCAGCCCGTCATGATGGGCACCCATGCGTGATACTGCGTCTCGCGATGCCACGGCATACTCATGGCGTCGGTATCCTCATGCTCATTCGTACGGATATGGCGCTTGCCATCCAAAAATGCCTCGGCAATGAGCTCGGCCACGTGAGCAATGGAATGGGTACCAAAAATGACGTTGACGTTATCGACGTTGGTGAGCAAGCCCTCGCCATCGCGCTGGGCGATACAGCCGCCCACGGCGACCACGCGCTTACCCGAAGGCGAAGGAGGAAGGCTCTTGCAGGAATTGCACTGACCATAGAGGCGCGTATCGGCAGCCTCGCGAACGCAGCACGTCATGAACACGACAATATCGGCATGCTCGGGATCGAGCGCCATAAGACAGCCAAACGAATCGAGCAGGCCACTCACGCGCTCGGAGTCGTGCTGGTTCATCTGGCAGCCGAATGTGCGGATAAAGTAGGTTTTACCGGCAAGAATATCGCGAACGGAACGCTGGTCCATGAGCTTACATCCTAACGATGGTATCGACGGGGCGCATAGGTGCTACGAGCGTGCAGATGGCTCGCTTACGCAACAGGCTTAACGTCGTCCATGACGACATTATCCATAGCAGCCCGATTAATCTGGTGAACGTAGATAGAGAGACGAATTGCCGTGCGCGACTCTCCGTTAATGAGAATGTCGGAGAACACCGGCGCGCAGGAGACATCGAAGCCGGTCGGAATCAGAAAGCCGCGCGCAATGGCGACGGCCTTGATGGCCTGGTTGACGGCGCCAGCGCCGACGCATTGAATGTTGACGGGGACGCCATCTTTGACCATGCCGGCAATGGCGCCGGCAACGGACGCGGGCGATGATTTGCTTGATACCTTCAGGCAATCCA
>CABURF010000100.1 GCA_902493755.1 uncultured Coriobacteriia bacterium | reverse complement strand
GTCAGCCCAGCCTGCCGCGAGCAGCGCATCGCGCTCGACCGTGCTCGTCGTGTAGTGGTGATCGCCGGCATTGGCGTTGTAGAGTCGGTACACCGGCGTGTTCGAGTGCTCCGGTGCCGTCCAGCCAGAGCCCTCGTAGTTCCAACCGGCGTTTACGAGCATGTCGCGCTCGGCTTCGCTGGCCGTGTAGAAGTGCTCGCCGCTGTGGGGGTTATAGAGGCGCTGCATGGACACGCTCGCATCGGATTCCGACGGCTTTGACGTCGATTCGGTAATCGCGAAGTTCGCCGTCGTCGACCCCGCGTAGTTGCCCGTTCCCGTGATGGTCACGTTCGCGGTGCCCACGCTAACGTTGTTCGCGTAGCCCAGCGTGTAGTCGCGGCCCTCCACGAGCTCCCCAAAGCCGCCAAGCGTGACGGTCGGGCTCGGCGTGAGGGCGCTGCCCGTGTGCGTCTGCGCCGCGATGCTCACGGTGGCGTCCGCAAGCGAGCGCGGCCTAATGCTAAAGCTACCGGTCGTCTTGCCCGCGTATTTGCCCTTTCCGACGAGCGTCACCGTGCCCGTGCCTGCATTCACGTTGTTCGAGTAGCCCTCGATTGCGTAATCCGTGCCCTCCTTGAGGACGTTACCGTTGTCGCGAACGGTGACGGCTGGCGTCTGCGCCGTTCCCGAATAGGTGACGCTGCTCACCGATACGGAGCAGGATACGAGGGAGGAGGTGATCTCGAATCTCGCCTCCTTGGAGCCTCGGTAGTTGCCACGTCCCTCGATGACGGCGGTGGCATCGCCCGTGTAGAGGTTGTTGTAATAGCTCACGCGGTAGTCAGTGCCCTTCACGAGCGTCTTTCCATCGATCTTCACGGTCGGATCCGGCGTGACGGCCTTGCCGGTGTAGGGCTGCGATGCGATGCTCACCGTGGCTGACGAGATGTCCTTGCGGTTGATGGTGAAGCTGCAGTCGCGCCAATCGGTCGCTCCGGTAAAGTTGCCCTTACCCACGACGCGCAGCTGCGCCGTTCCCGCATCCACGTTGCCCTTGTATTCGTAGGTGAAGTCCTTTCCGGATTTAAGGTCGCCAAAGCCATAGAGATAGACGTAGGGCGTGGGCGTCGCCGCGTTGCCGGTGTAGGTGTACGAGTCAACGGGACCGATGGCGGCATATGCAAGGTTGATGGGCGTGATCTTGAAGCTCGTGGTGACCTCGCCCTGGATTCCCTTGAGACCCTTGATGGTGACCGTTGCCGTTCCCACGTTCGTGTTGTTCGAAAACTCGACGGAGTAGTTCTCGTTGCGAATGAGCGTCACGCCGGTGCTCGCCACGGTGATGCCAGGCTCGATGGCGCTTCCCGTATAGGGTTGGTCGGGAATGGCCGAGACCATCTCCGGCAGGATGACCATGACGATGGTGAACGTGAGCGTCACCGTGCCCGTGCAGTTGCCCTTGCCGGTGATGACGGCCGTTGCGGTGCCGGTACCGGTGTTATCGCTGTAGGTGACGGTGAAGTCGCGGTTGACGACAAGCTCGATGTCGCCGGCCTTGATGACGGGAACCGGGGTGACAGCTCCGCCCTTCCAGGGTTGTTCGCCAATGGGCTCGATAGTCGCGTCCTCCAATCGGATGGGCGTGATGTCGAAGCTTTTCGTGATTGTGCCCGTATAGTTGCCCTTGCCGGTAATGGTTATGCGTGCGGTGCCGGCATTCAGGTTGTCGGCATAGGCGATGTCGTATGCGTCGGTTCCCAGCGACTTGCCATCAAGCGTGACGGTGACTGTCGGTTTGATCTCGGTTCCGTTGAAGGCGTAGGAGCTCTCCACGCCGGAGACTGTTGCAGCGCTTATGTCGAGGGGCGTAATCGTGAAGTTCTTGGTCTGCGCACCCGAGTAGTTGCCCGTGCCCGTGACGGTGATGCTGGCAGTGCCAGCGTTCACGTTATCGGCGTAGGAAAGCGTGTAGTCGGCGCCCTTGACGAGCGTCTTGCCGTTGATGGCGACGCTCGGCTCGGGCGTGATGGCATTTCCGGTGTAGGCCGCGTCGGGAATATCGCTTATCGTCGCGCTGGCAACGTCGATGGGCGTGATGTCGAAGAGCAGCCAGCCGGAAGAGCCCTTGAAGTTGCCCATGCCGACGACATGCACCTTGCCGGATCCTGCGTTGACGTTGTCCTCGTACTCGTAGGTGAAGTCAGTGCCCTCGACAAGCGTGCCAAAGCCCGCGAGCGTGACGGTGGGCTTGGGCTCGTGCGCCTCGCCGGTATAGGGAAGGGGCGCTATCGAGCTGAGCGTGGCCGGGAAGATGTCCGCCTTGCCGATGGAGAAGGTGCCACTCGCGGTGCCGGCGGCGTTTCCGATGCCCGTGATGGTGACGGTTGCCTCGCCGATTTCGATGTTGTCGCTATAGCTTACGGTATAGTCGACGCCTTCGATGAGCTCGGTGCCGCTCATGGACACGAGGGGCTTGGGCTCGACCTCATGGCCGGTATAGGCGTGCTCGCCGGGGACCGTTACGGTGGCTTTCGATATGTCGAGGGGCATGACCGTATAGGTCTTGCTGATGGAGATGCCCTCCATGGGATTGCCGTCTATGTCCTTGAACGTCGCGGTGACCGTGGCAGAACCTGGTTTCTGGCCGACGAGTGAGACGCTCTGCGTATCAGGATCGACAGTCATTTCGATGGCGTCGGGGTTGTCGATGCTCCATTCCCAGTCCTCTGTCGAGCCGTAGGTTTCCCAGCCCGTCCCATCTCCGTACTCGATGGCGACGGCTTGACGATTCTTGTACTCGATGCTCTCGCTGCCGCCAAGCTGGGCACTGACGACCTGGAGGACATGGTAGGCATTGATCTCGCCGTATCCGGTTTCGCGGTCCCAGCCGGGCGCGTCAATGTCTGTGGCCGTGGCGTAAATGAAGTCGACTACCTGATCGGCGGTGAGGCTAGGGTTTTCCGTGAAGAGCAGGGAGGCGATACCGGAGACGAAAGGCGCGGCCATGGAAGTGCCGTTCTTGGATCCGTAGGCTCCGGCGGAGTTCATGGTGCTACGGATGTTCGTACCCGGTGCACTGATGTTCTTGATATGGGTGTCGTCGACATTGTAGTTCGAGTCGGCGTAGCGCCCGACCACATTATTCGCAACGGTCCATCCGTAGTTTCGCGTGAGGTTGATGACCGTGAGGCAAGATTCGTGATCGCCGGGATAGTCGACGAAGGGGACCGGTGCATCGGTTCCCGCATTGCCGGCTGCCGTGACGGTGAGAATGCTGTCATGGTGGGTTTCGTTGCGATTGGAATCGACCCAGACGCCGTTACGGGCCTGCTTGATTTTCGTCGTCAGAATGTCATCACCCACGAAATTCGCGCTATGTTTGCCGCCAAGGCTCATGTTGATGACGCGGACGTTGTAGTATTCGGCATTGGTCTTGGAGTTGTCCTCGGTCGATTGCCGGAAGAGCCAGGTGTATGCCTGTGCCAAGGTGGTCGACTCGAACATATGCCTGTCCTCGCCCGTACCACCCTTGGTGGCGTTGATTATGACGAGGCCGGCGTTATACGAGACGCCGGCAACGCCCACACCGTTATTCGCTCTGGCAGAGACGATTCCGGCTACGTGCGTGCCATGGCTGTTGGTGTCGGCGACGGCGGTGGCGCCGGTCTGGTTGGTTTTCGCGTTGTAGGAAGCGAGGATGTTGTCTTTCAGGTCGATATGCCCGATCGTGCATCCCGTGTCGATGACGGCGACGGAAACGCGGTTTGCGCGGACCGTGCCCTCGGCGGTCTCGCCTGCCTTGGTGATGCCCCAGGCCTTGTAGGCATCCAGGGAGTCAAGTGCCCACTGGTTTCCGCGGTCGGGGTCATTGATGGTGACGGCCGCGTTGGGCTCGATGCTTGGCAGGGTACCCGCCCCTGCGGACGAGTCGCCTTCGGCAATCTCGTAGAGGTAGTTGGGCTGGGCTGCTAACCCCGAGGTCCTAAGCGCTGCGACGGAGTCTTCCACGGTGGCGCCATCGACAAGAGCGACCTTGACGAAGCCGTTATCGAGGTCCTGGTCCGAGACGTCCTTTGTTGCTGCAAAGTCATACGAGGCGAGGGTCCGGTTGATGCTGTCGGCGCTCGTGCCGGGATCGAAGGAAAGCACGAGCTCATCGTGGACATAGCCGAGCTCGATATCGCGGGCGATATCTTCGTCGCTGCGAGTCTCTTCCGGTTGTAATTGGTCTTCGGAGGACGCTTGCTGGTCATCGGCTGCGATGGCCTCGGTGGCTACGGGAGGCTCCTGCTGGGGTCCTGATTCCCTGATGAGGAGGAACCCGCCAACTGCGCATAGCAGAACCGCGGCAAGGCATGAGGAGAGAACCGCGCGCATGCGACTACGCACGTGGGAATTCGTGCTGTTGGTGTGAGCTCCGGTTTTCACGCTGCGATTATATCTCCGCGAAACGCGTTTCCGCAGCAAGAGAGTCACATTTGACAGAAAAACGGCAGGTGAAGGTAACCTTTTTCATGTTTATCGGCACGCCGCCGGTATTGATGTGACTCTCTCACACAAAAAGTTCACAGTTGCCCTACAGGGTCTACATGCCGTACCAGCCGATACCCTCGTCGTTCCATCCGACGCTGATGAGGTGGTCGCGCTCGACCTCGCTCGTGGTGTAGTTGTGCGAACCTGCGATGGCGTTGGGGTTGTATTGGCGGTACAGCGGCACGGCCCGCGCATCATCGGAATACCAGCCGATGCCCTCGTCATTCCAGCCCACGGAAATGAGGTGGTCGCGTTCTACGACGCTCGTTGTGTAATGGTGGTCACCGGCATTGGCATTGTAGAGGCGATATACCGGTGAGCTGGAGTTTTCCGGAGCGGTCCAGCCGGTTCCCTCGTCGTTCCAGCCGACGCTGATGAGATGGTCGCGCTCCACGACGCTGGCGGTGTAGAAGTGCTCGCCAGAGTTGGGATTGTAGAGACGGAACATGATCTTGGTGCCGGGAGCTCCCGGATTGCCGTCTTCGACATCGGTGACGGGTCCCTGTTGGACGGTTATGGGGAGCTGGACACTGATCTTTGGGTTGGAATCGAGCTTGGCGACGATGGTGACCTGGCCCACCTGCTTGGCAGTCAACTTGCCATCTGCGGTGATGGTCGCATCGGCGGAGTTTGCGCCAAGCTCAAAGCTCCACGTGCCGTCGATGCTGCAATCGACCTTGTATTGGGCGATGTAGTTCGATTGGACCGTACCGGGCCCCGTGATTCTGCCATCGTAGACGGCGATGGTCTTCTTGAGCGTCTTGTTTCCCGACTTCACGCTAATGGTCGTGTATCCCGCCTTGAGTCCCCGCACAAGTCCGCT
>CABURF010000099.1 GCA_902493755.1 uncultured Coriobacteriia bacterium | reverse complement strand
AGGTCATCTTCCTCGACATCACCGCGACGCACGAGGGGCGCAAGACGACTATTGCGATGGCGTCACGTGCGAGCGAGGAAGTTCACATTCCCTATGCGGTGGGTGGTGGCTTCAAGTGCGTCGATGACATGCGGCAGATGATAGCTGCGGGTGCTGATAAGGTCTCGCTCAACTCTGCCGCGCTCGCGGATCCTTCAATCATCACCGCTGGGGCGCTTGCGTTCGGCAGCCAGGCGATTTTGGTGGCTATCGATGCCAAAAGGGCATCGGATGGCTCAGATAAGTGGACAGCGTACGTACATGGGGGTCGTAAAGATACAGGTATCGACGCCATCGAGTGGGCACGTGAGGCGGCGCGGCGCGGCGCGGGCGAGATTCTGCTCACATCCATGGATTGCGATGGCTCCAAGGACGGCTTTGACATCGCGCTCACGCGTACGGTCGCGCGCGCAGTCGACATCCCGGTCATCGCAAGTGGCGGCGTGGGGAAGCTCGAGCACTTCGCACAAGGCATTATCGAAGGCGAGGCTGACGCCGTGCTCGCGGCAAGCGTCTTTCACTTCGGTGAGCTCACGGTGCGTCAGGTGAAGGAGTACATGGCGAAGCAGGGGATACCCGTGCGGCTGTAAAGGGTGCTGCTGGACGTCGATGGGATATGCGACCGAGGCTCAGAAACCCATTCGCCTCGGTCGCATATCCCATCGACGTCTAGGCGATGTTTTGCTTGAGACGGTATCCCCTGCTTTGCCGAAGATAGGGGAAGATAATGAGACAGTTACTCAGAGACATTGTCTCATTTGTCATTTCGACCGAAGGCGCCGTGAGGCGCCGAAGCGGAGAAATCTCCTCGCGCGTCATTGTGTAGAGGATAAGGATGTGCACGTTGCTGCTTCGTCATGAGGACATGATGGGGTATTGTTCTTCTCATCGTATATATTGAAGGGGGTCAATATGAAGATTCTGGAAGGTAAGAATGCCGTCGTCACCGGCGGGACGCGTGGAATTGGTCTGGCCATCGTGCGCACCATGCTTGATACGGGTGCGAACGTTGCCGTTGCCGGTTCGCGCATGGAGACGGCCGAAGCCGCGGTTGCCAAGCTCGTCGAAGAGGATCCGGCGCTGGCCGACCGCCTGATTGCCATCGCTCCCAATCTCAACGACCCGGATGCCGTCGCTGCGGCGTTTAACGAGGTTGTGAACGCTTTCGGGAGCCTCGACATCCTGTGCAACAACGCGGGTGTGAGCTCGCGCACGCCGCTCGTGGACTACACGGTCGAGGAGTTCGAGCGTATCGTCGACCTCAACCTTAACGCGGTGTTCGTCTGCTCGCAGGCTGCTGCGCGCATCATGATCGAGCAGGGTGGCGGCGCCATCGTCAACACGAGCTCGATGGTTGGTCGTGACGGACAACCCGCCGGTTGCGCCTACCCGACGACGAAATTCGCCGTCAACGGTTTGACACTATCACTGGCGCGTGAGCTCGCCGGCAAGGGCATTCGCGTGAACGCCGTCGCACCGGGTGTCATCCACACCGACATGGTCGACGCGCTGCCCGACGAGGTCATCAAGCCGCTTATTGCAACGATTCCGCTTGGTCGCATGGGCGAGCCCGAGGACATTGCTGACGGTGTCGTCTTTCTCGCTTCCGATATGGCGAGCTACATCTCGGGTGCTGTGCTCCCGATCGATGGCCTGGCGCGCACGTAGGGATAGCTTGGCGAAACGAACGATCCTTTCCTTGTCATTCGACCAGAGGTGCGTAGCGCCGGATCGGGGAAAACTCCCGCATCGCAAACCAAGAAAATGCGAGGGCGGGATTTCTCGACTATGCCCGAAATGACAAGGAGGGAAGCACCGTGCTCCGGATACCTTGTGGGCGGAGTTACACGGTGACGCCGGCGAAGCGCTCAGCGTTGTGCCAGAGCATGGCGTCGAACTCCTCGTCGGCAAAGTCGAGACCGCGGAAAGCCTCGTATTCGCTGATGGGGCTCCACATCGGGTGATCGCTGCCCCACATGACGCGGTCGACACCCCACATACGTACGAGCTCCGCCGTGTGACGGTTGCCCATGAGCGGCTGCGAGCTCGAGGTATCGATGAAGAGGTTGTCGTATTTTCCCAGGTAATCGTAGCCCTGGTCATAGATTGACCAGCCTCCGAAGTGTGCCGCATCCACGACAAGGTTCGGGAACGTGTCAAGCACGTACGCGAGTCTGCGCGGATGCGAGAAGTCGTGACGATAGTCGCCGGTATGGATGGTAATGGGCAGGCGACCGGCGATGATTTCGTAGAACTCCATGAGGCGAGGATCATCGGTATCGACCATCTGCGTGTCGGGATGGATCTTGAAGCCATGCAGACCGAGCTCAATCGCTCGCTCGACCTCGGCTTCCTTGTCCTCGAAATCAGGATGCATGGTGCCGAAGCCGATAAACTCGGGATGCGCGTGCGCTTGCTCGGCGATGAAGTCATTGATGCTCGTCACGGCATGGGGCGTCGTGGCAACCGAGTGGACGATGAAGTGCGTAATGGGAGAGGCGTCCGTGCAGGCAAGCAGCGCCTCGGGCGTACCTGGGTTACAAGTGCCGCCATCGTACATGCCAACGCCGTAAAATGCGCCGACTGCTTCGACGGCTCTCGTTGCGATTTTCTCTGGATAGATATGCGCGTGCGCATCGATAATTGCCATGCTTTCTCCTTCGACATGCAGCATCCTACCCCAAATCAGCAAGTATGGGTTAGATAAATTGCCAAACGCCGAGATTCGGACGTATTGGACACATCGATATTTTAGACAATATGACTAAGATAAGTGGGAGTGGGACAAATGGACAGGTCATTTGTTCCACTCCCACTTTCCTCATGTACACTGAGCCCATGGAATACACGCGACATATTCACGAGATCGAGCCGGTATTCAATGAGCGCTCACGCGTCTTGTTGCTCGGCACATTTCCTTCGCCCAAGTCGCGAGAGCTTGGCTTCTTCTATGCTCATCCGCAAAACCGCATGTGGAAGGTGCTTGCGGCGGTAACAGGTGAGGATATGCCACAGACTGTTGAGGAGCGCCGCGTCTTTCTGCTGCGCAACGGTATCGCGATGTGGGATGTGCTCGCAAGCTGTACCATCAAGGGTGCATCGGACGCGAGCATTCAGAACGCCGTGCCCAATGATTTGTCGCGTATTCTCGTTACGGCGCCCATTGAGCGCGTTTACGCGACGGGTGCAAAGGCGCATGAGCTCTATCAGCGTTATTTAGAACCCGTATATGGGCGAGAGTGCGCGCGTCTGCCTTCGACGAGTCCGGCAAACGCGGTAATGGGCCTTGACGAGCTTATCGAAGCGTATCGGGTGATTCGAGGGTAAGGGGAGATTTCTCGACTTCGGGGCTTCGCCCTTCCGCTCGAAATGACACAGGGGCATCAAGGTCTAAGAGAGCATGTCGAGGGCCCATTGCGCGGCGATGGTTGCGCCGGGGGCGAGTATGCTTTCGTCGACCGTGTAGTAGCAGCTGTGCTGTGGATGGACGGCACCGATATCAGGATTGTTGATGCCGGTGAAGACGAAGACACCGGGCACGTATTGCAAATATTCGGCAAAGTCCTCACCCGACAGCGTACCGTGATACGTTCCGACTGCTTCCTTGCCAAGCGTCTTCTCGATAGCGACCGCCGCAATGCGAGTCACGGCCTCGTCGTTTACCACGGCAGGATTGCCGGGCGTGTATTCGATTTCGATGCTCGCACCATAGGCGTTGCCGATGCGGCCGCCCATCTGCGAGAGTCTCTCCGCGATGAAGTCACGCGTCTTCTTGTTCCACGTGCGCACGGTGCCGGTGATGTAGGCGCTACCTGCCATGATGTTACGAGCCGTGCCACCGTGGATTTCGCCAACGGTGACGACGACGGGCTCGAAGGGCGACGATCGGCGACTTACGAGCAACTGCAGTGCGTCGACGATTTCGCAGGCGACGACGATGGCGTCCAGGCCCTTGTGGGGCATCGAGCCTTCGATGTCGATGCGGAACCAGTCCGTGTTGCCCATGCGGCTGCCTGGCTCGGCGGAAAATGTCCCTGCATCGACCTCGCTCCATACGTGCTGGCCGAAGATGGCGTCCACTCCGTCAAGTGCGCCGGCGGCAATCATGTCACGTGCGCCGATGGAGATTTCCTCGGCAGGTTGGAAGATGAGGCGAACCTCGCCATGCAGTTGTTTGCGCATGTCCATGAGGATACGAGCGGCGCCGAGTTGCATGGCCATGTGGCAATCATGACCACAGGCGTGCATGACTCCGTCGTTCTGTGAGGCGAAGGGCAGCTCGGTTTTCTCGGTGACAGGCAGTGCGTCCATGTCGCAGCGCAGGGCAACGCGCTTGACGGGATTACCCTCGCTGTCGTAGGCGTCCGGTGCCTCGCCGCGTATGGTCGCGATGATACCGGTGCCGATGAACTCGTCTCGCTCGTCACGCTTGTCTTCGGGATGCGGTCCGGTGATGCGTTCGTAGGGGATGCCGAGCTCGTCGAGGCATGCGCATATGTAGTCGCTCGTGGCGTGTTCCTGAGCGGAGAGCTCGGGATGCTGGTGGAAGTGACGTCGCAGGGCAATGATGTCGCTCGCTCAGCTTGCGGGTAATCTGTGCTGTATCGGCTGTGTCGAACATGCTCGGCTCCTTCATCGGAAATCGCAGCCCTATGATACAGCGATTGCGGGATACGGATGAATGAGACAAAACTGCCCCGGCGACTTTTGTCTCATTTGCCGGGTAGCAGCTTGGTGAGCTTTCCGTTGGCGACGAGCGTGACCTTCTTGGTTGCGCGTGATATCGCGGTGTAGAGGCGGTGACGCGCGAGTGTCTCGTCGGGGTAGGAGCGATTGCCCGCATCAGGCACAATGACCTGGTCGAACTCGAGGCCCTTGGCAAGCTTGATGTCGAGCAGCAGCACGCCGTGCTCGGGCATGGTCTCCTTGCCGGCACCCGTGACGATGGGCAAATCTTCGAGCAGCTGCTCGAGCTTGGCCAGGCGGCGCGCATCGGGAGCGATGATGGCAGCTAGGCACTTGGATTCGAATGCCTCCTCGACTGCCGTCTTGAGCTGCACCTCATAGTCAAGGTCACCGGCGCATTCGATGATGACCGGCTCGATACCTGCCGGCTGGACGGACTCGACTCGCACACGCTCCTCGTTATCGAGCAGGCTCGTGAACAGGGCCGTAATCTCCGGCGACGAGCGGTAGCTTGTCATGAGCTCGCAGTTATCGACCGAGCCACATGAACGCGTGAAGACCTCGCGAATCTCATCGAAGCTCGCCGTGCCTTCCCGGATGGCCTGATTCTCGTCACCGAGCATCATGA
>CABURF010000098.1 GCA_902493755.1 uncultured Coriobacteriia bacterium | reverse complement strand
CAAGAAGCAAGAAGAGGACACGTACATCGCCTGGCGCAATGCCCAGGGACGCCTCTCGCTTTTCGGTGATAAGGGTGGAAAGGTCGCCTACCTTACCTTCGACGACGGCCCGTGCGATGCCCTCACTCCCAAGAATCTCGAGATTCTCAAGCAGAAGGGGGCCGTCGCAACCTGGTTCTGCCTGGCAAACGACGAGCTCTACACGTATCTCAACCTCGACTTGTGCAAGAAGATCGAGGAGCAGGGATCTGCCGTCGGCATTCATGATTGGGACCAGGACGACTCGTATAGCTACTACAAGGGCAGTGTCGACAATTACTTCACGAGCGACTTCGACAAGGCCAAGGCCAAGCTCGAGGCTGCCGTTGGCCATGAGATCAAGATCACGCGTTTTGCCGGTGGCAGTCTCACCATCGGCTACTACAATCCCGAGATTGGCAAGGCACTTCCCCGCGCGATGCTCGAGCGCGGCTATCAGTATTTCGATTGGAACGTCCTTGCCGGCGATAGTGAGCCCTCGCAGTTCGTGAACGGCTCGACGCCCAAAGACCGCATCGTGAGCAACGTCTTGAGCGAGGCGGAGTTCTTCGCGAAGACGGATTCTCCCATCTGCGTGCTCATGCACGATAACCCCGGCAAAAACACCACCACTGAGGCGCTTCCCGAGATCATCGATGGGCTGCGCGCGTTGGGCTACGAATTCAAGACGCTCGATTACGATGCTCCCGGTTTTTACCAGGCGGTGATTACCGAATGACGTACTCGCGCGGACAATACGATGAAGATTACGAGCGCGGCAGACGCTCTCGTCACGATGCTCCCGAGGGACGTTCCGAGCGTCGTACGGGCGCCGGGTCGAGCCGATACTCGCGCACATCCGAACGTTACGCGCGCCATGCCTCGGCGCAGCGAGACGAAAGATATTCCGAGGGCAGGTCGCAAAGCCGTTCGAAACGCCAGCGTCCCGAGGATTTCACGCGTGCGCGCCAACGCAGCAGGCAAGATGCCGATTACGAAACCTCTCGCAGCGGCAATCGCCGCTCCAGCCGACGTCCAGCTGTGCACGAGGAGCAGCGCGACGAAAGGCGCAGCCGCAATAACGCTCGCGCCGATCGCGCATATGAGCAACGCGATAGCCGTCAGCAGGATATGCGTCAACGAGATGCGCGTCCCGCTCAGCACGTCGTTCCACGTGCGGGGCAGCGTAACGTTAACCAGGCGACGCAGTACAGCAGGGATCGCTATGTGAGTCAGCCTGGGCAGCAGCGGGGTACCTCCGTAAGCCAGCAGAACTATGCCAAAGCTAGACGAGTCAAGCCAGTTGATCCTCGTGCGATTCTCGCCTCGGGTGTTATCGCCGTTATCTTGCTCGTTGTTATCGTTGTGCGCTTTGTCGCCTTTGGCGGAGTCGCAAGCGAGTACGGTGCTGCCAAGGCGGCAATTGACGAGCAGCAAACACAGTTAACCGAGCTCCAGACATCGAACGATGAGCTTCAGGCGGAGATGGACTCCATGCAAGGTCTTATCGACCGCTACAACAATTCCGGGAAGAAGTAGGGACGGGCTCGCTGCCTATTCCACGATTTCGGCCGCTTCCTCGGCTTCCAGGGGCGTGAGCTTGCCTTCCGGCGTCTTGCGCGCTGCCCGAATCATGTCGATGGCGACGAGCGCGAGCCCGCACCAGATGCACGCAAAGCAGACGCCGTGGGTAAACGTGAAGGCCTCGCCGTTGACGAACACGCCGCACAGCAGCGCTATCGTGGGGCTTACGTACTGCATGAAGCCCAAGATGGTCAGGGGGATGGAGTTCGCCGCCGTCGCGAACAAGATGAGCGGAATGGCCGTGACCGCACCGCCCAGGATGAGAAGCCCCGTCGTGCTCCATCCCGTAACGTTCGTCACGTCGCCGAGGAACCCATGACTTCCCGTCACGAGCGCGAGCACGATAACAAAGACGATGGCCACGGGCGTCATAACGGCACTTTCCACGGCAATGGCCTCGACGGCCGGGTAGCCGCCCTTCTTCTTGATGGCACCGTAGACGCCAAAGCTCAAGGCGAGGTAGATCGCCAGCCACGGAAAGCTTCCGTAACTAACCGTGAAGTACAGGATGCCGATGCAGCAGAGTGCGACGGCAATCCACTGCAGGGGTGAGAGGCGCTCCTTGAATATGACGAGACCCAGTAGGATGGAGACGAGCGGGTTGATGTAGTAGCCGAGCGATGCCTCCACGATATGATCTATATGAACGGCGAATATGTACGTGCCCCAGTTGGATGTGATGATGATGGCGGCGGGAATCAGGAAGCGCAGTGCGCGCCTGTCTTTGAGCAGCGAGGCGAAGTTCCATCGGGCGATGAGGCAGATGATGGCGGTGAGCGCAAAGCACCAGATGACGCGCTGCGCCGTCACCTCGAGCGGATCGACATGGTCGAGCAGCTTCCAGTACAGGGGGAACAGGCCCCAAAGCAGATAGCACCCGATGCCGGCTGCTATGCCCTGGCGTGTTCGCTTTCTGATGTCACCCACGTTGTGATTCATGGACGTGATTATAGCCAGCATGCCATGCGCGCGTAAGAGCTTCCGTGGGTGTAAGGGAGCGACTTGCCGGATGGCGTTACGTTTGCGCGATCCAGTCGAATATCTCGCGCACGCGCGGCGCGGCGTCCTCGCGCACGAGCAGGCAGAACGTCTTGGTGGCGGCAGGATGGTCGATGGGAATGCGCACGCGGTCGGGCAGCAGGCCCCGTTGCATGGGGATGTCGGTCACGAAGACCGGCATCGTTCCGGCTTCGGCAAGACGCGTGAAGACCTCGCGATCTTTCTGGATCACGAAGTGCGAATGCGGCATGAGCCGTCTGTGCATGTCGTGCCAGATGCCAATGTCTTCGAGCAGGAGAAAGTCAACGCCGTCGATATCGTCGAAGGTGACGCACGGACGTTCAGCGAGCGGGTGGTTGGCCGTCACGGCGATGGAAAGCGTCTCGGTCATGAGCCGTGCGTTCGCTATCAGGCCATCTTCCTCGCTAACGTGACCTTCGAGCTGGGTTGTCGCAACAACTGGCATATCCACCATGCGGACAAGGGTGGCGGGCAAATCCTGCTGTGCACGGACGGTCGCGGCTGGTGCCAGTTCTGGGGCGAGGATGCCCGGGAGCTGCATCCCGGCGACGTCGTGTTCATCCCCGCGGGCGTCAAGCATTGGCATGGCGCGGCAAAGGACAGCTGGTTTTCGCACGTGGCTTTCGAGGCCCCAGGCGAGGGTTGCTCCAACGAATGGCTCGAGCCGGTCGCTGACGCGGAGTACGATCTGCTGTCGTAAAGGCCGAACCTACCGACGTTTTATCAGGACTGGAGGCAAAAGTGCCTCCAGTCCTTCTTGAGAACCGCGGTCTTCTCCGCAACGTTGATCCGTCTGAGGCGCTTCGCAGGGGCTAGCATCCCTCACGCGAGGCGGCTTCATTGGGTTTCGTTCTATTGCCGTCGTGCATGAACTTTGCCCTTGATTGGGGTAATATTTGCCGAGGGGTCTCACGTAGGGGCGGTGCGAATTTACTATCTGCGCGTGCCGTGAACCGTGGGGAATAGACGCTTGTCGGGGGAAACAAAAAAGACGGTCATATGCCTTGTTGGGCTGGCGGCATTTTGCGCCATGCTCAGGGCTCCGTTTTTCGGATCCCTGACCGTGGGAATCACCTCGAGCTTCTCGGGATTACGTGTTGTATATGATGCTGCACTCATTTTGATTGGGTGCATATTGGCGCTCGTGTCGTTGCAAAGGACCAAGGCCTTGCGCGGAGGCGAGCGATTGGAGGACAAGCTCGTTCTCTACGCCATTGGCGGTATCCTTGCCGTTGTAGGCGTCGTCGCCAATAGTGCGGGAAGGTCACTTGGCGTAACGGCTGACGTGTTTTATGCCGCGAGCATCATCGTCCTTTGCGCGGGCTTTGCCGCCCTTGCGGTAGGTTGGCTGCGCGTGCTCGCTGGGCTTCCCCGAGACAAGATTGCCCCGATTGCGATGGGCTCCTTCGTGGTAAGCCTCGGTTTCGGCATCTTAGATGTGTTGCCCCGTGAGTGGGCCTCGATGATGAGCGCATTGTATCCGTTGCTCGCCCTCATCATGCTTTGCCTGCTGCAGCGCGAGGAGCCATTCTCTTCTGGACAAGGGTTGAAATCAACGCCTTTCCTTCAGGATGGCTATCTGCGCAAAATACAGATATGCGCCATGATTCTGATATTTGCGGAGATATTCTGCGGTGCTTTCCTGCGTAGCAGATGGGCGCATGGTGGTGTGAACTACATGCCCCACCCAAAGACAATTTATTCCTATTTGGTTTCGATTGGCATCGGGCTCGTCTTTTTGTGGATTGCCCTACGAGCGAAGACGACAGCCGCGTGCACTTTGGCGATAGGAAGCATCGGACTTATCGGTTTTATGGCTTCTACGCTCCTGTTCGCATTTGTGTCGCCAACGGTACTGTCCCCGTTTGTGACGAGCTTATACTCTGCGCTGCTCGTGTATTCGATTGCACTCATAGCCCTTTGGGGAACAGACAACGCGCACTCTTCCCTTGCATGCTCGGCCTTTTTCCTCTGCACGTATGGCTTGGCATCGGGTGTTACATCTTCGATAATCCCAGCTCTACTCATGTATCTTCAATTGAGCCCGGCGGATTTCCTCTTTCCCGTGAGCGTCGCTGCCGGAATCGCGGTCTCTCTTGGCATGTGCGCTGTTCTCTTCATCATGGTCATCATCAATCGCGGGCTATTTATGAACAAGCTTGACCAAAACGAGAACGCATTGGATGACGATGTGACGGTGCAATCGAGATACGAGCTCTCCTCTGACGAGCGTCACGAGTACGCCATGGACATGATTGCAGCCCGCTACGACTTGACGGAACGCGAACGCGAAACGGCTTCGCTCATGGCGCGAGGCTATACCGCCAAGCACGTCGCAGAAGAGCTGACGGTAGCTGTTAGTACCGTCAAAGGGTACAGCAAGAGCATCTACCGCAAGATGGGCATTCACCGAAAAGATGAGCTCATTGAGATAGTCAAAGAGGCAAAGAAGCAGGTCTAGCCCACCCTACCCAACCTTCCATCCCATTACCCACCTTTCGTGGGGAGACAATCATTCGCCCACTTCATACCGTGTCGGGAAAGTCACGTGCGTTGTGTACGTGGCCTGCCGTGAGCCTGCATGGACTTTCGGCTGTCACCTTGGGGAGGGAGAAATCGTGCGTACGTCAATACTTTTCATGGGAGGGAGACATAATGGGTAAACCAAAGCACTTTGGTTTCGCGAGAAAGACCATGGCCTGCGTCATGGCGGCGTCAATGCTCACGCTGGTTACCGTACCGGCT
>CABURF010000097.1 GCA_902493755.1 uncultured Coriobacteriia bacterium | reverse complement strand
AAGCCGGCCGATGATTACGGCGCGCACGGCGTATATCCCGGCGTCGACTTTGACCAGGAGCGATGGGAGCGCATCGTGGACGAGAACCTCGATGCCGGATACATCGTGCAGGAGTTCTACCAGCCACCTCGCGTCGACATCATCAACACGGTCATCGACGACGATGACCCCTGCCTCATCGAATCATGGCAGTCGATGCCCGGCGTGTATCTCTACGAGGGCAAACCCGTTGGCTTCTACTGCCGTCTGGGCAACGAGGGCGTCATCGCCATCGACCACGGTGGCCTATGCGCCAATAGCTTCGCCGTCGACTAATCGACGGCGAGCTCGGCAGCGACCTTGAGCCGTTGTTCGACGATGGCGCGATCCAAAAGCTCGATGGACTCGAAGAGCGGCGGACTCACCATGTTGCCGCACACGGCGACGCGAATCGGCTGAAAAACGAACTTCGGCTTGGCGTCGAGCTTCTCGAGCAAGCCGCGCAACGCAGCCTCAATGCCTCCGACCGTCCATTCGCAGTCATTCAGTACGGCTGCAGCCTCGACAAGAGCGGTCTTGGCACCCTTGCCCTCCTTGCGGAGGACTTTCTCGACGCTCTTCTCGTCAAGTTCGATATGCTCGTCGAGAAGATAGGCGATCATGGGCACGGCTTCGGTCATGAGCTTGACGCGCTCGCTCACGAGCGGATAGATGGCCTCCAGACGCGGACGCATTGCCTCGACACCGGCCTCGTCCGCTGCATATCCCGCCTCGATGAGATACGGTGCGAGCACGTCGACGAAGGCCGCCGCGCCCATCTGCTGGATGTACTGGCTATTGATCCACTCGAGCTTATCGTAGTCGAGCGAGCGTGAAGAGTTTGGCCATCTGCTCGCGCGTGAACAGTGTGGTCTCGCCATCGGGCGCCCAGCCAAGCAGCGCGAGGTAGTTGAAGAGCGCATCGGGCAGGTAACCCATATCGCGATATTCCTCGACGCTTGCCGCACCGTGACGCTTGGAGAGCTTCTTGCCATCCGGACCGCAGATCATGGGCAAATGAGCGAAGGTCGGCGTGGGATAGCCGAGGGCCTCGTAGACGAGGACCTGACGCGGTGTGTTGGACAGATGGTCATCGCCGCGGATGATGTGCGTCATCTTCATGTTCACGTCATCGCAGACGACCGCGAAGTTATAGGTGGGCGTGCCGTCGCTGCGTACGAGGATCATGTCGTCCATGAGGGCGGCATCGAACTCCGCGTCGCCATGGATGACGTCATGCACGACGATGGTACCGCGATCCTCGGGGACCTTGAGGCGCCACACATGGGGCTCGCCCGCATCGATGCGCTTCTGGGCCGCCTCGCGGCTCAGGCTGCGGCAAGGATCGGGCGTTGGCAGCGCCGGCCTGCACGGCCTCGCGACGCGCCGCAAGCTCCTCGGAAGTGCAGAAGCAGGGATAGACGTTACCGCTCTCCTTGAGCTGCTCGAGGGCCTCCCTATAGGTGTCAAAACGCTCTGTCTGCATGTAGGGACCATAATCGCCACCAATGTGCGGACCCTCGTCCCAATCGAGGCCGAGCCACTTCATCGCGCGAATGATGAGGTCGATGTTTTCCTTCGTGGAGCGCTCGGGATCGGTGTCCTCGATACGCAGGACGAAGGTACCACCCATCGCACGCGCAAACGCCCAGTTATAGATTGCAGTGCGCGCGCCACCAATATGCAGTTTGCCCGTTGGCGACGGAGCAAAGCGAACTCGTACATCACTCATATCGTTTCCAACCTTTCGAAACCGAAAAACGTGACAAAACTGCTCCGGCAATTTTTGTCACATTCTGTCTCATACGCAAAAGAGGGGATAACGCCATGCGCTATCCCCTCCCGACTGGCGTGCAATTGAAGGAGCGTTACTCACCGAGCTCGATACGAGCGAAGGAAACGACCTTGATGTCGTCGCCAATCTCCTTGGCGTATTTGGCGATGTAGGCGCCGACGGTGATGTCCGGATCCTTCACGAACTCCTGCTCCACAAGGCAATTCTCCTTGTAGAACTTCTCCATGCGGCCCGTGGCGATCTTCTCCTGGATATTCTCGGGCTTACCGGACTCGGCAGCCTGAGCCTTGTAAATCTCGAACTCATGCTCGCGAACGTCCTCGGGCACGCTGTCCTTGTCAAGCGACACAGGATTGGTCGCGGCGATCTGCATGGCGACGTCCTTGCCCATGGCCAGGAAGCGCTCGTCGGCAGCCGTGGCCTCGTTGTTGAACGTAAAGCCCACGAGCACGCCGATACGGCCGTTCATGTGGATGTAAGGGACGAGAGCACCCGTACCGTCAATCTCGAGACGCTTGAAGTTCGAGATTTGCATGTTCTCGCCGATGATGTGGATGGCCTCGGTCAGCGCATCGCCGACCTTCTCGCCCTCGTACCCGCTCTCGAGGAGCTCGTCGACGGTGGCGGGATTGTTATGGACGACGGCACGCGTGAAGGTGTCGCAATAATCCTGGAACTTATCGGTGAGCGCAACGAAGTCGGTCTCGCAGTTGACCTCGACGACAGCGCCCTTGCGCGCATCGTTCTTGCAGACGGCAACGTTGACGCGGCCCTCGTTAGTCGCGCGACCGGCTTTCTTGGCGGCCTTGGCAAGACCGTGCGTGCGCAGCACGTCAACGGCTTTCTCGAACACGCCCTCGGCCTCGGCGAGAGCCTTCTTGCACTCCATCATGCCAGCTCCAGTGGCCTCACGGAGCTCCTTGACCATCTTTGCGGTGATCTCTGCCATTACTCTGCAACCTCCTCGGTCTTCTCTTCAATCTCTTTAATGGTGGACTCGGAAACCTCGACCCTCTCGGAGATCTCAGGCTCCTCGGGGATAGCGGGAACCTCCTTGTCCGCATTTGCCGTCATCTCCTGCTCGGTGACAACCGTGCCGGAACCGGCGATGAGCGCATCGGCGGCAAGCTGACACAGCAGGTTGACCGAACGGATGGCATCGTCGTTTGCGGGGATGCCATAATCGATATCGTCCGGATCGGCGTTGGTATCGATGAGGCCCACGATGGGAATGTGCAGGCGATGCGCCTCGCGCACGGCGTTGTCCTCGTGCTTCGTGTCAACGATGAAAAGCGCGTCGGGCAGGTCATGCATGTTGCGGATACCGCCCAGGGCGAGCTCGAGCTTGGTGTGCTCCTTGTTGAGGCCTGCCTGCTCCTTCTTGGTGTATGCGTCGAAGCGACCGTCGGCCTTCATGGCCTCGATCTCCTCCATGCGCTGCACGCGCGTGCGGATCGTGGCGAAGTTGGTGAGCATGCCGCCCATCCAACGGTAGTTAACATACGGCATACCACAGCGCTCGGCAGCAGTCTTGATGGGCTCCTGAGCCTGCTTCTTGGTGCCAACGAAAAGGACCTTCTTGCCAGCGGCGCCCAAGTTGTAAAGGAAGCTATACGCATCGTCGATGGCGTAGAGGGACTTCTTGAGGTCGATGATGTAGATGCCGTTGCGCTCGCCGAAGATATACGGCTTCATCTTCGGGTTCCAGCGGCGGGTCTGATGGCCGAAGTGAACGCCGGCCTCCAGAAGGGACTTGATGGACACAGTTGTAGCCATTGTGGGTAAACCTCCAGTTTTCGTTAGTCCTCTGCTCGGATCATCGCCGTGCTGCCCGCAACCCCCTTCGAGGCCACTAGCGGGGCGGCTCCCCTCGCATGTGAAATAAAAGCTACTGCCATGCGTTTTCGCATAGCCTATTAATTTTATCTCTGCCACAAGACACATGCAAGAATTTGTTTGCCTGTAGTCCCTTGTCATTTCGACCGGAGGCATGTAGACCGTCCTATTGTCATTTCGACCGCAGGCGCGTAGCGCCGAAGTGGAGAAATCTCACCAGCGTTTGCGAGATTTCTCGACTTCGCTCACTACGTTCGCTCCGCTCGAAATGACAAAAAGGAGCAGGCGGAATGCTCGCTCCGTGCTACCATGAATGACATCATCGGGAGCTACGCAACAGAGCGCGGCTGAGAGGCGAAGTTTTCGCGACCGACAAGACGGTTCCGGTAATGCGGGGCCGGAAGGGATTGCCATGGACAACACCATACTCATCATTGCCGCATCGGACAGCTGTGCAGGAGCGGGCATCGAGATCGACCTCAAATGTGCCGCTGCGCACGGCGTTCACGGCACTTGCGCCATCACGGGCGTGACAGCGCAAAATACCTACGAGGTCACCGCCATCCAGAGTATTGGACCGACCATCGTGCAGGCGCAAATCGAGGCTGTGTTCGCCGACATGCCGCCGGCAGCCATCAAGATCGGCATGCTGGGAGACGCTGGCGTGGCCCAGGCAGTCGCCACATCACTTGCCGAGCACCCGGGGGTGCCGGTCGTGCTTGACCCCGTACTCGTCGCCACGTCAGGCGCGACACTCACCGAGGCAAACGTTTTTGAGCTCGTGCGCGACACGCTCATTCCCCGCGCAACGGTGGTAACCCCAAACATTCCCGAGGCCACCGAACTCACGGGCATCGAAGTACGCGATGTCGAAAGCATGGGGCAGGCCGCCCGCTTCTTCCTGGATTCTGGCGCAGGCGCCGTGCTCATCAAGGGCGGACACGACCAGGCAAATCTTCTCGTCGACCGTCTATATGTCGGTGATGAGGTCCATGAGTTCGTCTCGCCACGACTACCGGGTGAATACCACGGCACGGGCTGCTGCCTCTCCACCGCGATTGCCTGTAACCTCGCTTGCGGCAGACCCCTTGTCGATGCGGTCCATGACGGTCACGACTTCATCGCCCGCGCACTCGTGCAACCACTTGCGCTCGGACACGGAACGCAGGTGTTCGACCCATTGCGCGCATCCAATGTCTGGAAGCGCACGACTCTCTAGACAAGGTTGACCAGAGTTCAAGACAACCCGAAAGGACGCGCATGAAACCCGCCATCGATTACACGCTCTATCTGGTCACCGATCGTGACCTTATGTCGACCGACACTCTCGCCGAAGCTATCGAGAAGGCCTGCGCAGGCGGCGTGACCCTCGTACAGCTACGCGAGAAGCACGTCACTCGCGAGGAATACGAGACAATCGCACGCGATGTTAAGCGTATCTGCGATATGTACGATGTCCCACTCATCATCAACGATGAGCCAGCAGTTGCCGTCGCTGTCGGTGCTGCCGGCGTTCACGTGGGACAGGAAGACCTCGAGGCATCGCGTGTGCGTGACATCGTAGGCCCCGATGCCATCGTGGGCGTATCTGCTGCAAGCATCGCAGAAGCACGGGCGGCCCAGGCAGCCGGCGCCGATTACCTGGGCGTCGGTGCCATTATCCCCACGGCCACCAAACCCGAAGCCGGCGTATTGACCATCGAGGAGCTACGCGAGATCGTTGCCTGCGTCGACATCCCCG
>CABURF010000096.1 GCA_902493755.1 uncultured Coriobacteriia bacterium | reverse complement strand
ACGCCGGAATATAAGCCCAATGGCAAGGAAGTCGCCATCATCACGACCGACGAGGGCACGATTCGCGTCCAGCTTCACGGCGAGGACGTGCCCATCCATGTCGGCAACTTCGTCGAGCTCGCCCAGAAGGGCTTCTACGATGGGCTGAAGTTCCATCGCTACGTGCCGGGCTTCGTCATCCAGGGCGGCTGCCCCAATACGCGTGACATGTCCGCTGCCGACGTTGCCGCTGGCAAGAGCGGCCCCGAGGGCATGCCGGGCACCGGCAATCCCGGCTACTCCATCAAGGGCGAGTGGAAGACCAACCCCAACAACTCGCACGAGGACGGCACTCTGGCAATGGCGCGCAGCTCCATGCCCGATTCTGCTGGTAGCCAGTTCTACTTCTGCCTTGGTCCCCAGCACTTCCTCGACACCGACTATACGGTTTTCGGCGACACCATCGAGGGTCTCGACGTCATCAGCAAGCTTCGTGCTGGTAGCGTCATCGAGAACATCACGATCGAGAACGCAGACTAGTAGGCGCACGTCTACCAAAGGGAGCTTTCCATCATGAAAGTCGAGGTTTTCAAAGAGGCGCAGGAGGCCTATGCCAAGGGTGACTACAAGGCCGCCCTCGAAGGCTTCATCGCCTGCACGCACGACGTTGCAGGCCTTGCGCCCGCCGACCTCAGCAAGTTCTATCACCTCATTGGCAATTGCTACGTGAAGAGCAATGACCCGCGCTCTGCCGCCGAGTACTACCTCAAGGCGCTTACGGGTAGTCCCGAGAAGCGCAAACCGTCGCTCTACGTCAATCTGGGCACGGCGCTGTTGGGCACGAAGGATTACGAGAACGCGCTCGAGGCGTTCGGGCGCGCGCTCGACTATCCCATTTACACGACGTCCTACAAGGCGTACGCCGGTATCGGCGCCGCGCAGCTCAAGCTCGGCAACATGGTAGAGGCAGGTGCTGCCTACCGCGAGGCCGCGCTCGATCCCGCCAATCCGGCTCCGGCCAAGTCGCTCGTCAACCTGGGTGTTTGCTTCATGGAGCTTGGGCGTCCCGAGGATGCCGTTTCCGTGTACGAGACCGCCCTCGACTTCGACCTCGACGATCGCGCCCGTGCGAAGGCCTACGCTAACCTAGGCCAGGCCTACATGGCACAGGGTCGTGTCCCACGTGCGCTCAACGCCTTCGAGAAGGCCGAGGAAATCGGCGAGGAGATGCCTTCGCTTGCCATGCACGATTACGAGATAGCGCGCACGCTCAAGGAGCGTGTCGATTCCCGTGCGCCTGGCATTCTCGACACGGGCTACATTCTGCCCGTCGCCACTGACGCAAGCGCGCCCGAGGAGGCCGAGGACTTCGATCCGTTTGCCCCGCGCGATGCGCAGGGTGCGGCTCAGGATGACGTGCAACCAGCCGAGCAGACGCAGCCGGCGGCACCTGCCGAGGCTACGGGCGAGACGCTCGACCCCTCACGTGCACAGACGATTGCCATGGAGGCACTGCCTACGCCGCTTCCAAGCGATAGCACGAGCGATGCAGATGCCACGGGCAAGATCGACCTCGCGCGGGAGCCTGGCTCCGTCTCGCAGGGCAATGCATCCGGCGAGCAGACATACGATTCCGGCCTCGACGAAACGCCCTTCACCTATAACGAGCAACCTGGCTACGAGTACGGTGTGGCCTTCGACTTCGGCGATGAGTACGCTGATGCGCGCGAGTCCGCAGAGCTTATGGATTCCACGGAAATGCACATGCCCTCGCCCGAGGACACGGCCTTCTTTGATATCACCGAGCAGCAGATCAAGAGCAACGCACGCCAGGGCAAGCGCCAGAACCGCAAGGCGCGCGGTTGCGGCTTGAAGATTGCCATCGTTTTTGTCATCCTCTGCATCCTCGTCGCCGGCGCAGCATGCGCTGCTTACGTGCTCGGCTACGGCTATCCGTTGCAGGAGACGGTCACCGAGGACTTCTTCGCTGCTGTTCAGAACGACGAGCCAGTACTGGGCCAAAGACGTGAGCCCGAGCATGCAACGCGCCCAGGAGGCATCGCTGCAAGACCTGACCTCCTATAGCGTCGAGGCTGTGCAGCGTAGCATGGATCAGACCGCGGTCTTCGTAAAGGCCACGCTCGCGCAGGGCGGTACCATCGACTACGAGGTCGTCCTCACGCGCAATGGCATCTCGTGGGCAATCGAGTTCGTTCAGCTGTACTTCCCGAGCGAACAGTAAAAGAAACGTTAGATAAGGCCCGGGCCATGATGGCACGGGTGAAAGTGAAAGGATTGAAGCAAGATGATCGAGAAGACCTACACCATGATTAAGCCGGACGGCGTTCGCAACGGTCACATTGGCGAGATCGTAAATCGTTTCGAGCGCGTGGGCCTCACCGTTGAGCGCATGGAGCTTGGCATGGTGAGCGAGGAGCTCGCCAAGGCCAACTACGCCGAGCATGAGGGCAAGCCCTTCTACGAGGGCCTCATTGCCTACATCACGAGCGGACCGGTCGTGAAGATGGTCGTCAGCGGCGAGAACGCCGTTGCCACCGTGCGTAAGCTCATGGGTGCCACCAATCCGGCTGATGCCGCTCCGGGCACGATTCGCGGTGACTTTGGCTTGACCATGGACGAGAACGTCATCCATGGCAGCGATTCCGTCGCCAGCGCCGAGCGCGAGATCGGCGTCTTCTTCGGCTAACAGATTATCTTGAGGCGAAGGCCCGTCTGTGATGGCGGGCCTTCGTACGTTACCTTTTATCTTCAGAACCGTAGCGATTTATGTGGAATAGGTTCAGATTTGGCGGCAGCTTCGATTGAAAAACGGCGCCGTGCTACACTGGCAGGCCACGCCTCAAATATGGACCAGATAAAGTGAGGAGCGACTATGTCGCTGACAGACAGACTCTTTGGCAATTTCGGTAGCGACATGGCTATCGACCTTGGTACGGCTAATACGCTCGTGTCCGTGCGAGGTCAGGGTATTGTCATCAACGAGCCTTCGGTCGTTGCCATCGAGAAGCAGGACCAGCGCGTTCTGGCCGTTGGCGCCGATGCCAAGGAGATGCTCGGTCGCACGCCGGGCAGCATCATTGCCATGCGTCCGCTCAAGGACGGCGTCATCGCCGACTTCGACGTGACCGAGGCCATGCTCCGTTACTTCATCTCGCGTGCTCAGGGCAAGCGCATGCCGTGGCATCCCAAACCGCGCGTTGTCGTGTGTGTTCCCAGCGGTGTCACTTCTGTCGAGAAGCGCGCAGTCTTCGAGGCGACCATCACAGCTGGTGCACGCCAGGCCTTCCTCATCGAGGAGCCCATGGCCGCAGCCATTGGCGCGGGCCTGCCCGTCGACAGCCCGACCGGTTCCATGGTCGTCGACATCGGCGGCGGCACGACCGAGGTCGCTGTCATCAGCATGGGCGGTATCGTCAACGCGACGTCCATCCGCATCGCGGGCGATGCGTTTGACGCAGCTGTCGTGCAGTACGCCAAGACTCACTACAACATTGCCATCGGTGAGCGCACGGCAGAGGAAATCAAAATCACCATCGGCTCGGCAGCACCGCTCGTCGAGGAAGTCGATGTTGAGGTGCGCGGTCGTGACCTTTTGTCGGGCCTGCCGCGAACCGTGCGAATTGAAAGCGAAGATGTGCGAGAGGCTCTCGAGGAGCCCATTGCCAAGATGATTCAGGCGGTCAAGGACACGCTTGACGAAACGCCGCCTGATCTGGCGAGCGATCTCATGGAATACGGTATCACGCTCACGGGCGGTGGCGGCATGTTGCGCGGCCTCGACGAGCGTCTGCGCGCCGAGATAGGCGTTCCCGTACACGTGTCGGAGACGGCCCTCATCAACGTTGTCGAGGGCTGTGCCATGGTTCTTGAGGCGCCTGATTTTCTCTCGCAGTCATACATGCAGCAGAGGTAACGCTTCATGCCGGGACTCTCGTTTAGCAACCAGAGTCAGAACAGACGCTCGGGTCTTTGGCTGATTCCGATTGTTCTGATTGTCATATCTGTCATGCTCATCACGCTATGCGTGCGTTTTGGGAATTCGGGCCCCTTCGCGGTCGCGCGTGGCGTCGTGCAGACCGTAACCCAGCCCATTGCGCAGGTTTGTTCCGTCGTCTCGACGCCCTTTGCAAACGTCGGCGTCGTCGATGTCGATGAGGAAGTCGCGCGGCTCCAAGAGGAAAACAGCCAGCTGCGTACGCTCGTGGCAGAGCTCGAGGAATACCGCCAGCAAGACCAGCGCCTCACCGCAATGCTGCAATTCTCTGACATATATGGTCTGGAAACCCTGAGCGCAGAGGTCATCTCGATGACTTCCGGCTGGGATCGCACTGCGACCATCAACAAGGGGTCGCGTGATGGCGTGCGTGTCGGCATGGGCGTTATGAGCACCTGCGGCCTCTATGGGCAGGTCGAATCCGTGACCGATGCCGCGAGTGTCGTGCGTCTTATCAATGACCCGAACTCGTCTGTCGCGGTCATGGTCCAGAACTCGCGCGCGCATGGCATCATGCATGGCTCCTATGACGGCACGCTCACACTCGAATATGTGCCAATCGACGCGACCGTAGGCGAAGGCGACATCGTCATCGCATCAGGAAGCGGCGGAGCCTATCCGCGCGGCATTGTCGTCGGCACCGTACGTGCCATCGAGGCGGACTCGTCCAAGCTTTATCACCGTATCACCGTCGAGCCGCTTTTCAACATCGAATCCTGCGAGGAGGTGCTCGTCTTGACCGGCAACGAGACCGAGACCGAGCGCATCCTGAACGAGGAGCTTCTGCAACTCATCATCGACTCGGCCAACTCGGTGAACGCCTCTTCCGCGAGGGTCGGAGCAGTTGCCAAGGCGCTGCTCAACGAGGCGAACGAGGCATATCGTGCTGCCGAGGCCAGGCGCGAAGCGGAAGAGCAGGCGGCGCGCGAGAGGCTAGCAGCCGAGGAGGGCCAGACGGGTTCCGGTGGCTCTGGCTCGGGTTCAGGAGGCAGCACTGGCACGGGCTCGGGTGGAGGTGGCACCGGTGAGTAAGCAGACTGTCTATCTCGTCACCATTGTCCTGTGCATCCTGTTGCAGGCGGGCATCGCTCCTGCCATCGCCATCATGGGATGCAAGCCCAACTTCTTGCTCATCCCCGTGCTCCTCATCAGCATGCGCTCGGGGACGGCTGCCGGAAGCATCGCGGGCTTCTCGCTCGGCTTGCTTTACGACCTCATGGGTAGCGGCACCATTGGCTGTATGGCTCTCGTGCTCACGCTCATTGCTTTTATCGTGGGCGTCGCGGGTGAGAGCATGGACTTGCTCACACCCATCGTGACCATTGGCGTTGCCGTCTTCTCGTCGCTCTTGCTCGAGATCGGCTATGGCATCGCGGCTATTCTCACGTCTTCGGAGGGTGGCGGCGTTATGTCGACAATGCTGAGCTA
>CABURF010000095.1 GCA_902493755.1 uncultured Coriobacteriia bacterium | reverse complement strand
AGGAGATGGTTTCCTACATCGCTCAGGACGGTAAGATTCAGAGCACCTTCTCCGAGGACAACTATCGTGACGGCGCTCTGGCCTGCTCCGTGCGCGGTGCCTTCGTGGGTAACGAGGAGAAGTAAATCCTTCGATATAGATGGGCTCTCGAGACCGAGAACTCTGGTTGGCAGGGGAGCGTGTGAGAAGGGCGGATGCTTTGTGCGTCCGCCCTTCTTTGCGCTCTGCGGTGCGCGTCATGTAATCGCCTACGTGGTACCATGTGCGGCATATGTTTCGAGCACGAGCGCAAGCGAGGGTACAACATGAACATCATGCGTATGAGCAAGACCTATTGTCCGACGTTGAAGGAAGATCCTGCTGGAGCAGATATCGCAAGCCACAAGCTGCTGCTTCGCGCGGGCATGATTCGTCAGATGGGATCGGGTACCTACACCTTCTTGCCTCTTGGCATGACCGTGCTCAACAAGGTTCAAGACATCGTGCGCGAGGAGATGAACGCGACGGGTGCTCAGGAGATCCTCATGCCCATCCTGCAGCCTGCCGAGCTCTGGCACGAGTCGGGACGCTGGGATGATTACGGCCCCGAGCTCATGCGCCTCAATGACCGACACGAGCGCGAGCTTTGTCTCGGCCCCACGCATGAAGAGCTCATTACGAGCCTCGTGCGCGATGAGCTGCGCAGTTACAAGGACCTACCCTGCACGCTATGGCAGATGCAGGTGAAGTTCCGTGACGAGATGCGCCCACGCTTCGGGCTGTTCAGGACGCGTGAGTTCGTGATGAAGGATGCGTACAGTTTCAACGCCGACGAGGAGTCGCTCGACGAGAGCTATCGCGACATGGAGGTTGCCTACGCACGCGTGTGCGAGCGGCTCGGTCTCGAGTATCGCATGGTCGAGGCGGATTCCGGCCAGATTGGCGGCTCGGAGACCTGCGAGTTCATGGCGCTTGCCGATGCCGGCGAGTCCGATCTCGTTCATTGCACCTGCGGTTTTGCGGCCGATGCCGAGGCAGCTCAGGTAGGTGTGACGATGGCGCTCGGCGATGAGCGTGCGCTCGAGAAGATTGCCACGCCGGGCGTGCACACCATCGCAGACCTCGCGGCCTTTCTCGACGTGCCCGAGAACGCGACCGTGAAGGCTTTGTCGGGTACGGGCGATGATGGCAAGATCTACGCCCTGTTCATTCCAGGCGATCATGAGCTCAACGACATCAAGGCCGAGAAGGCCATCGATGGCTGGCGTTTGCTCACGGACGAGGAGATGTTCGAGGCGGGTTTGCACAAGGGTTCGATGGGCCCCGTTGGTCTGCCAGATGGCGTCGTCTGCATATGCGATGCCTCGCTTGAGGGTACGCACGCCTGGGCCGTCGGCGCCAATGAGGACGGCTATCACTTCCTGGGTGCCGAGCCAGGTCGTGACTTTATGCCCGATGTCTGGATTGACCTCGTACTCGCCAAGCCAGGTGACCTGTGCCCTGCTTGCGGCAAGGTGCTCTCGGGTTCGCGCGGCATCGAGGTGAGTCAGGTCTTCAAACTTGGCACGAAGTACTCCGAGGCCATGAACGCCACATACATGGATGCCGACGGTGTCGAGAAGCCCTACGTCATGGGTTGCTACGGCATTGGCGTGACACGCTCGATGGCGGCTGTCGTCGAGCAACGCAATGATGAGAACGGCATGTATTGGCCCGCGAGCATCGCTCCTGCCCATGTCTGTGTAATTCCCCTGCAGATGGGTGACGATCTTGTCGAGCCGCTCGCGTACAAGCTTGCCGATGAACTCGAGGCGGCGGGTATCGAGGTCGCTCTTGATGACCGAGACGAGCGCGCCGGAGTCAAGTTCGCCGATGCCGACCTCATCGGCTGGCCGTATCAGCTGATTGTTGGCAAGCGCGGCGCGCAAAACGATATCGTGGAGTTCAAGGACCGAGCGACGGGCGAGAAGGTCGAGCTCGATACGAGCGAGGCCGTTTCTCGCATCATCCGTACGGTACACGATGCGCTTGCGGCTCTCGAGCCTGTGACCACCTCGATGTAGAAAAAAGCTATTCCATCACGCATAGTTTGCGTTACAATGTCGGTTCGTGCGCGACCCGTCATCGCGCCTGGTCTCAATTTCACGCCTGCAATGGGTGCAGGCGATAGATTGAAGGAGAAGTTTTGGTAGTCATCCGTCTGGCACGTCATGGTGCCCACAAAGCCCCGTTCTATCGCATCGTGGTCGCCGATCAGCGCAAGAAGCGCGACGGTCGTATCATCGAGCAGGTCGGCACCTACGACCCTGCGGGGGATACTTCGGTCATCGATCTCGATGTTGCCAAGGTCGATGAGTGGATTGCCAAGGGCGCTCAGCCGTCCGATCGCGTTGCCAAGATCATCGCGAGCGTGAAGAACGAGCCGTTGCCCGAGAAGCTCGCCCAGCGTATCGCCAACAAGACCGAGGCTAACAGGATCGCCGCCGAGGAAGCCGCCAAGAAGGCCGCCGAAGAGGCAGCTCGCAAGGCAGCCGAGGAGGCCGCTGCAGCAGCCGAGGCCGAGGCCGAAGAGGGCGAGTCCGAAGAGGCCGGAGAAGAGTAGGCCATGGTCGAGTCGTTCGAAGACGTCACGCAGCTCGTCCGTACGCTCGTCGAGCAGATTGTCGAGAATCCCGGGGCAGCGACCGTTACCGGCACTGATCAGGAAAACGGCGAGCTGTTCATCGAGATCGAAGTTGACGAGAGCGATATCGGCAAGATCATCGGTCGTCAGGGCCGTATCATCAAGGCGATTCGCACGCTTGCTCGCGCTGCTGCCTCGCAAGACGGTTTCCGTGTCGAGGTCGAGCTCGCCGAGTAGCAGCTGTATGTCTCGTACAGAATACGAACTTGTCGCTCGCGTCGGTAAGGCACGCGGGCTTGAGGGGGAGGTTACGGCCACGACGGCCGGCAACCTTCCCTTTTCCGTCTATGAGGGCTTGCACGTCCACGTCGTCCCGCCCACCTTGCAGGGTCCGCGTGAGCTTGATGTCACGTCAGTGAGCGAAGGTGCGGGCAATACCTACCAATTGCGCTTCGAAGGCATTGACACGATCGATGCTGCCGAGCAGATTGCCGGGCGCTTTCTTCTGGCCGACGTACGCAATCTCGAAGGCCTCGATAATCCTCTGCTCGAGATTGGACGCACGGTCATTGACGAGCGTCATGGCGAGCTCGGCGAGATACGCGAGGTCATCGAGACGGCCGCCCATGACGTGTGGGTCATTGACGGCCCGCATGGGGAGGTGCTCGTCCCGGTCGTGGACGAGGTCATCGTCTCGTATCCCGAAGATGCAGACGAGGCTATACGTACGCGCGTCATGGATGGTTTGGTCGAGTCATGATTGTCGAGACGCTTTCGATTTTCCCCGAGATGTTCGAAGGAGTCATGTCGAGTTCCATACTCGGCCGTGCCCGCAAGAAGGGCATACTCGATTTCCATGCGTATGACCTGCGCGACTGGACGCATGATAGACATCGCACGACTGACGACGAGATCTATGGGGGAGGATCCGGGCTGCTCATGTGCTGTCCGCCCATCTTCGAAGCCGTCGAGAGCATTTGCTCGACGGGTCCCAAACCCCATGTCATCTTCTTCACACCTACAGGTCGTCCCTTCAACCAGGACATGGCCGCCGAGCTTGCGGGTTATGAGCGCTTGCTCATGGTGTGTGGGCGTTACGAGGGTATCGACGAGCGCGCCTATACGCTTGCCGACCGCTGCGTCAGCCTCGGTGATTATGTTTTGACGGGTGGCGAGCTTGCCGCCATGGTCGTTACCGATGCGGTGTGCCGCTTGCTTCCCGGCGCGCTCGGTGACGAGAACAGCGCCGTCGAGGAGTCTTTTGCCGATAATCTTCTCGAGTTTCCGCAGTATACGCGGCCTGCTGTCTATCGTGATATGGAAGTGCCCGAGGTGCTGCTCTCGGGCAATCATGGGGCGATTGCGGCATGGCGCCGACGCGCCGCCATCGAGAGGACGGCGCTGCTGCGCCCCGATATGCTCGATGCCGCCGAGCTTGCGGACGAGGAATGCACGTACGCAGATGCCATTCGTTCCGATTCTGACTGAGATACCGGTCTGGTCGCGCTATCATATACGCTTACATGTTTGGTTTTGAGGGAAGGAAGGAGTGCATCCGTGAAAAAGAGCTCGCCATTGCGCCTGGTTATCGAGATACTTCTCATCATCGTGGTTGCCGTTGGCTTGGCCACGCTCTTCACGCGTTTTATCATGCAGCCCTACGAAATTCCCTCTGGCTCGATGGAACAGACCATTGAGATAGGTGACCGTGTCTTCTCCGAGAAGCTGAGCTATGCCTTCGGCGAGCCCGCTCAAGGCGACATCATCACCTTCGAGGATCCGTCTGACTCAGAGCGCGTGCTCATCAAGCGTATTATCGCCACGGGTGGTCAGACGGTCGACTTGCGTGACGGTGCCGTGTATGTGGACGGCGTGCGTCTCGACGAGCCGTATACGCAGGGCAAGCCGAGCAACGACCTGAATTCCGGCATTCAATATCCCTACGTAGTGCCCGAGGGCTATGTCTGGGTCATGGGTGATAATCGCACGAACTCTGCGGACAGCCGCGCCTTTGGCGCCGTCAACATGGAAGACATCACGGGACGTGCCGTGTTCAGGTACTGGCCCCTCGATCGCATTGGCACACTGTAGAAGCAAGCAGACCATATCGCATGGTACGCACGATTGGATAGAGAGCATGCTGACCTTTCAAGACATCATTTTGACCCTGCAGCAGTACTGGGCAGATCAGGGCTGTGTCATTTTGCAGCCATACGACTCCGAGGTGGGTGCGGGCACCTATCACACCGCGACAGCGCTGCGTGCGCTCGGCCCTGGTACCTGGAAGACCGCATATGTGCAGCCGTGCCGCCGTCCGACCGATGGCCGCTATGGTGCCAACCCCAATCGCATGCAGCACTACTATCAGTTCCAAGTCATCCTCAAGCCCTCTCCCGATGACGTTCAGGAGCTCTATCTCGGTTCTCTGCGCGCCATTGGCATCGAGCCGCATCAGCATGACGTGCGCTTTGTCGAGGACGACTGGGAGAGTCCCACGCTGGGGGCCTGGGGCTTGGGTTGGGAGGTCTGGCTCAACGGCATGGAGGTCACGCAGTTCACGTACTTCCAGCAGGTCGGTGGTATCGAGTGCGACCCCGTTCCCGCCGAGATCACGTATGGCCTCGAGCGTCTTGCCATGTACATCCAGGGCGTCGACAGTGTCTACGACCTCGTCTGGAGCAAGGGTCCTGATGGTGCGATCTTCACCTACGGCGACGTCTTCTACGAGAACGAGCGCGAGCAGAGCGCTTATGATTTCGAGTTTGCCGACGTCGACATGCTCTTTGCGCGCTTCGACGCATCCGAGCGTGAGTGCATGCGCT
>CABURF010000094.1 GCA_902493755.1 uncultured Coriobacteriia bacterium | reverse complement strand
TCATGGGGTGTCTGCCGACCTATGAGCAGATTGGCATCATGGCACCCATCCTGCTTACGGTTTTGCGTTTGCTGCAGGGTCTGGCGACTGGTGGCGAGTTCGGATCCGCCCTCACGTTCATTTCAGAGTTCAACAACGGCAAGAACACCTCCTTCCTCGTCAGCTGGCAGCCGTTCAGTGTAGGCGTTGGCATGCTTATCGGTTCCATCACTGGCTTGATTTGCACGTCGGCCCTGTCCCAGCCCGATCTCTATGCCTGGGGTTGGCGCATCCCGTTCCTTATTGGCATTGTTGTCGCCGTTTATGGCGTCTATCTGCGCAAGAGCGTACCCGAACCTCCCGAGTTCGAGAAGATGAAGGAGCAGAAGAAGGTCGCAGAGGAAGACCACACGCCCGTCAAGGTTCTTTTCAAGAAGCATTGGGTCGCCATGATCACCAACATCGGCCTCCTTGCCGGCACCAGCGTCTCCTACTATCTGTTGGTGACCTATCTGCCCACCTATATCAAGGAGTTCGTCGGTGGGACTATGCTTGAGGGCTTCATCGTCAATACAGCCGTCGTTGCCGTGTACTTGGTCCTCTGTCCGTTTGCGGGCATGTTTGCGGATAAGTTTGGACGCAGGAAGTCCGTCATTATCGCCTGTCTTGGATTCATCGTGCTCGCCTACCCGGTCTTCTGGGCCGTTATCAACGGGCATGCTGTGATGATTATGATTTGCGCTCTGGCGTGCCTGTTGCCTTTCCAGTCGCTCAATGCGGTGGCAGTGGCGACGGCAGCATCCGAGGTGTATCCCACCGAGACGCGCAACAGTGGTGTCGGCCTTGCCTACAACCTTGCGGCCGCGGTTTTTGGCGGCATGGCCCCGGCCATTGCGACGGCGATTATTGCGGGGACGGGAAATGCTATCTCCCTTGCCTTCTTCATCATCGCCGCTGACGTCGTTTCGATTCTCGTCGCGATTTTCCTCATGAAGCGCTTCTACCGCAAGGACGGTACGCCGGTTAATAGCTAGTTCTGTCATAGATCATTTCGTCTCGCGCCGTCATATGGGCGCAGGGGGAACGTCCTCCTGCGCCCATATGGTTCTCGTTTGCCTTTTCAAAGGGAGATGACCCGATGAAAGAGTCCGTTGCCATACGTACCACGCGCAGCGTCGTCACCTTGTGCTTCGCCGTGTGTTACATCATCAACGTCTTTCTGCACGCTCCGCTACTCGATGATGTGAACATCGCCCTCATGGTGGTGGTCCTCGTGATGAGCATTTTCGTCTCGACGGGGTCGTCGCGGCTCATTGGCATTATCCTCATCGCGATAAGCGTCGGGTTGTTGCTTTATGCCCAGGCGCCGGTCGAGGAGTGGGTGCGTGCGCTTCGCAAGAACGCCGACCTTATCGTCATGTTCATTCTGATTCCGCTCATCGGCATACCTGTCCAACATGGGGGCTACAACGATTCGCTGAGGAGCCTGTTCACGCGGCATGCCAATTCCGAGGGGAGGTACTATTCGCTCGTAAGTGGTATGGCGGCCATAGTCGGAGCGCTCATCAGTATTGCGGCTGTGCCGCTCACGTTCGAGATATCGCGTGAAAGTCGTTTAGGGGCCAACAGGAGGCTCCTGGGGACGGCTCTTGCGCGCGGGTTCGTCACGTGCATGATATGGGCACCCACGTCGGCAACCATCGCCCTGGTCGTTTCGGTGACAAGCGCAGAATGGGTGAGCTTTGCTCCCTGTGCAATCGTCTGCGCTCTTGTTGCAGAGGGTGTCGGCATTTTGATGACGGTGTTCTCGCACAAGGTGGGTGGGAAGGCTCCCGCGATGAACGATGGCGCGAGTGCATCCAAGGATGCCTCCGGAAGCATCGACAAGGCGAAGGTGGTGGAGCTTGCCGTCTTCTCCGTGCTCCTCATAGTCTTCATCGCCCTAGTCTCCCAGCTGTTTGGCCTTTCGGCCATCATCGTCGTCGCCATGGCGTCATTGGTATGGCCCTTTGTTTGGATGCTCGTCATCAGGCGGTTTTCCCTGTATCGCAGGGAACTCAAGAATGCGTATTTCGAGAAGAAGCTTCCCGGCGCCAAGAACCAGATTGTCCTCTTTGCGGGAGCCGGCATGCTTGCACAAAGCATCGGCTATTCGGGTATCGGCGATGTCATCGCGCAAGCCCTCGTGCTCACCACCGGTCAAAGCGTGCTGCTTCTGACGACAGCCATCGTCATCATCGTTCTGCTTACCTGTGCGGCGGGGATTCATCCCATCGTGGCAACGGCCGTCATAGGAGGTGCCATTGATCCCGCGCTGTGCGGAATATCGGCCGCATACCTTGCGCTTGTCCTGTCGATGAGCTGGGCGTTGGGCAATACGATTTGTCCCGCTTCGGCGAATGTCATCGCCGTTGCGGATATGGTGCAGGCATCTCCCGTGGAGGCGAGTCTCAAGTGGAATGGACTCTATGCGGTCATCACCGCAATCCTCCTTATCGCCAGCGTCATGCTCATGAGAGGACTTGGTTTCCTGTAGCCAAACCTGGCTGTCGTACTTACGTATACGGCAGCTTCTTACTTTTAAGTGCGTTCTTGAGGTCATCCTGAAACCCTCATAGCATGCATTTTGTGAGAAGGGATGTCTTCAAAACGGATGGAGTCATCTTTCTTGTTGATTTCTCTGGCTTCTTGGCAAGGATCGCAACACAGCGGTAAGGATCTAGTCCAGTTTCGGCATCAATTGACTCCGACACATCAGCACACATCGCAACATCGGAATCATGTGCGTATAGAACAGTTTGCACGTCGAAACGAAAGGAGGAGGGTCTCGGTTTGGGGGAAAGGCAATGCCTTTCACATGCACGTAATCTTTCGGAAGCTATATTGGAGGAACACATGGCAATGAAGCCTAAATCGCGCTGGGTAGTTCTCGTCGGCGCGGCAATGTGCGGAGCGATTACCGCATCATTGAATTGCTACAGCATTTTTCAGAAACCCATGATGGCCGAGTTTGGCTGGTCACCGCAAATCGTGGCGCTTGCCTACACGCTCGCCATCGTTGTCATTGGCTTTGCGGGCGGTCCCGTTGGTGGATGGTTCCAACGTAAGTTCGCGGCTCACAAGATCATGCTCGTCAGTGGTATCGTCTTTGGAATTGGCTGGATTCTCACGGGCTTTTCCACGAATCCTGTCATGTTGCTCATCACCTTTGGCATCATCGTCGGCTTTGCCGATGGCATTATCTACAATACGTCGCTGGCCTTGACCACACGCTGGTTCCCGGATAAGAAGGGTCTCGTCAACGGTATCTCGCTCGCCACGATGGCCCTGTGGCCGCTGTGGACGGCTCCGGTCGGAAACATGATCGTGCAGGCAATCGGCCCCATGCCCTCGTTCATGGTCGTGGGCGCGTTCAGCATCGTGATGTTCCTCATCTTCTCCTGGCTCTGCTACGTCCTTCCGCCTGCGGATTACCAGCCCGAAGGATGGAATCCTCCCGTTGACGAAGAGGCAAAGAATCGCAGGAGCTACACTACGCCCGAGATGATGAAGACCCCGCTCTTCTGGATCATGGTCATCGTATTCGCGCTCACCGCATGCACGGGCGTGTTCATGCTGGGCACTGCATCCCTCGTCGGTCAGACGCAGGCGGGTATGGATGCCGCTACGGGCGCTATGATGGTCAGCATCTTCGCGGTTGCCAATGCCGCCGGACGTTTTGGCTTCGGCACGCTTTCCGACAAGATTGGGCGATTCCAGACGCTGTTCATCGTTATTGGCATCACTGCAGTGATTCACCTGTTCCTCTACGGAAACACCGATTCCACGATGCCCTTCATCATCGAGTCGATTGTTCTGGGCATGTGCTTTGGCGGCATCATGGCCATTATGCCCTCGCTTACCGGTGATGCCTTTGGCCCGGCCAACATGGGCCAGAACTACGGCTTCATGTACTGGGGTTATGCGCTTGCGGCTGTCATCGGCCCCATGCTCTCCGCCAATACGCTTGCCGCAACGGGCAGCTATAGCACGGCGTTTCCCATTCTGGGCGTCCTTTGCATCATCGCAATCGTCCTGCTTGCGATCGGTTTGCCGATCTACAACAAGATGAAGGCTCGCGATGCTGCCATGATGGAAGCCAAGAACGCCGAGAACTAAGCAACCTCGAAGAAGTGGAGCAGTCATGATTTCCAGGATTAATCTACTCAAGTGCAAGGAAGGAATTTCCGAAGAGGAATTCCGCGCGGTGATGATGGGGGAGGTGCGTGACGTAATCGCCAAGATGCCCCTGCTGCGCAAGTGCGAGATCAACTTCGTGACCGACAAGCAGCAGCGTTCGCATCTGGGCCGCGGCGCAATTGACATCGACGGTTTCATAGAGATGATCTTCGATAGCTACGGGGACATGGCCAAGTGCATGACCCAGGCTGGCGATGCCCTTCGCGACGTGCTCGAGCCCATCGTGGAGGAGCCTGTCCCCGCGCTTATCACGGTCAGGAAATTCGACAAACTCGTCCCCGAGTATCTCAAGGGTCGCGACATCATCAAGCGCGTTTCGTTCTGCGACCGCGCCGAGGGCGTCGATGCCATGACCTTCCACTTCGAGTGGTGGTACGTCCACTCGATACTGGTGGAGCTGATGGGAGGATGCTGCGGCTATAACCAGAACCTGGTGATTGACCGCTGCATCGGTGACGAAGAAGTTCACTACAAGGATCTCCCGGTCGAGGGCATGGTCGAGTTCTGGTTCGAGGACATGGAGGCCTTTGATGAATGCTATGGCAGCGTGGGCTTCAAGAAGCGCGCAAGCGTCCATGCCGCCGAGTTCATCGGGACAGTGACGACCTACTTTGTCGAAGCAGTCCCTGTCGAACTGGAAGACTAGCCGATTCATGTGGCCGCATCGGATACGGGATTCGATGCGGCCACTTTTTTCTGAATGGAGAGAACCATGAAGTCAAAGCGCGCGGAATTTTTCGATGAGGCCGTCCTCTCGGGGCCTGGCCAGGTGGAGTTCGAGGAGAAGGTCTATGGCGAAGAACAGGCAAAGCGCTGGCCCAGGGTCGAAAAGGGCTCTGGAAAGTTCGAGGGCCAAGTAGTCATCGTGACCGGTGCCGCCGGTGGCCAAGGCGAGATGGAAGCCAAGATGTTCGCTCAGCAAGGCGCAACGGTCTACATGACCGACGTCAAGGAAGACGGGCTAAGGCGTGTGGAAACGCAGATCGGGGATGACGGGGGAGAGGCCGTGGTCTTTCCCATGGATGTTGTCGATGAGGTTGCGTGGCAGAAACTCGTCGAGAAGATTCTCGACGAACAGGGACATCTCGACGTGCTTGTGAACAATGCCGGCATTTGCGTGAACGGATCGGTTCTCACGGCATCTCGCCAGGATCTCGAGCGCATGATGGACGTCGATTGTTGGGGTGTCTACAATGGCATGCACTACTGT
>CABURF010000093.1 GCA_902493755.1 uncultured Coriobacteriia bacterium | reverse complement strand
ACTCGTAGCAGCCGCTATCGTGAACGCGGCTTGGTAGTTCGGAGATGCGCATATAGATGCTGCCGCCCTCGGGCGTGAACTTGATCGCATTGCCCATAATGTTCACGAAGACCTGCTGCAGGCGCGTGAGATCACCGATGACGTGCTCGTGCTTGATGTCGACGACATCGACGCGCAAGTCGAGATTTTTGGCGACGATCTGGGGGTTCACGATGGCTAGAAGCTTCTCGATGGAGTCGGAAAGTTCGAACTCCTCGTCCGTGAGACCAATCGACCCCGATTCGATCTTTGCCATGTCGAGGACCTCGTTGATGAGGCCGAGTAGGTGATGGCTTGCCGAAGAGATGTTGGTGAGGCATTCGCTCACGCGCTCGGGGTCATCGGCATGCATGCTTGCGATGGCCGTGAGGCCCATGATGGAGTTCATGGGCGTGCGGATATCATGACTCATGGAGTTGAGGAAGTCGCTCTTGGCCTGCGAAGCGTGTTCGGCGGCTTGGAATGCATCCTCGAGTGCCTGACGTGATGCGAACTCGGCTGCCTTTTGCTCTGTGACATCCTGAATGGTAACAAGCACGTCAGTGGGAAGCGCATGTGCATCACGGGCGATGCAGAGCGTGGAGACTTGCAGCCAATGTTCCTCGTCATCATATGCGACACGATATTCGCACTGGAGGTAGGGAACGCCGGGCAGGAGATGCTCGCGCAACGTTTCGATATCATTTAGCTCACAGAGGCGTTCGATATCGTTGTCGTTGGCCATGCGCCTCCAGTATTCGCGCAGGTCACTGAATTTTCCGTCCGTAGGAAGGGCGTCGTCCAATCCCTCGCGTTTGAGATATTCGTAGCTGTCATTTACGAGGTCGATTGCAAGCAGACGACTGAACAGGTTCGTGGAGGCATCGATAATACGTGTTGCTTCCTGCCGTTCGAGCAACAGGCGATCCTTCTGTTTGCGTGATTGAAACACGAGCACGATGATGAAAAGCAGGCAGGCGACAACTACGCCCGCGACGAGGATGACGCCTGCCGCGTTGGCCGAAGACACCATCTTTGCCGTGACGGATTCGGGGAAGATGCGCAGGATCATCCAGTCCGAAGAAGTGAGCTGGGCGACATATACGCTACCCTCGCCGGATGAGGCGTTGTAGCTGAAATTGAACGAAGAACTCAGGGCAAGGGACTGTGCGAGCTCCTCGGGGGTGATGTCCTTGAGTGAGTCGCTCAGCTTCGAGCCAAGCACCGAGTAGTCGATTTCGTCGTTTACGCTTGACTTTGCCAGGACATTGCCATCGCGGTCGCAAAGATACGTCGCAGTTTGGACACCAAAGAAGCTCGTGCTCATGTACTGTGCCATCGTCTCCTCGTTGTAGACGCAGGCAAAGACAGCGACTGGCATCCCTTGATAGAGGATGGGGGCATAGAACGCGATGATGCGATGTTCGTTGAAGGCAGCGTTCTCGACGGCACAAATGCCGCTTTGGCCCTGCATGCCCTTGACGTAATATTCCTTGTCCTTCACTTCTTCGGTGCGTCCGTCGATATTATGGGCTACACCATCGGCGGTGATGAGGAAGGTATAGTTGAACTGGGTCGAGTCGATCATCTGGACTGCCGTATCCGCGTCGACGCTGGGGCTGGTCAGGGTTTGCCCGTACACCTTAGCCGCCGTCTCGACCGTAGCCAGGCCGTTGTTGAGCAAGTCGTTGACGCGTCGCGAGGTCTGTTCGGTGGTGCCCTCGAGGTAATCGGCGTTCTGCGACGTAATGCGCTCCGTGTTGACGTTCATGAATATCAGGAGCGCGGCGATAACGATGACGATTGCCGCGCATGCGGCAAGGATCCTGTTACGCCTGATATTGAGTGACTTATCGATGCTCTTCATATGCTGTGACCCAGCCTTCCAGGTGGTGGGGTACCATTCTAGATATTATCCTTCATCCAGCCGTCATGGTCGAGAGCTTTTCGCACAAGCGAACATCCTTTTTACCCGGGAGACATATCCAAGTAATTGTTTCCATTCGCTCGTCATGGGGAAGTGATGACTTTACAGAGACTTTACCTTTCCCTTACGCCGCCCGTACATTGCCTCCGTAGACTTCTCTTTGCATGAAGTATTAGAAGAGAGGACGAAGGTGGACGTCAACGAGGTCATGAAGATTGTCTTGGGTCTTGCGGGAGGCCTGGCGATATTCCTGTACGGCATGAACACGATGAGTGGCAGCTTGCAGGAAGCAGCAGGCGAGAGGATGCGCTCCATCCTTGCCGCCGTGACGAAGAATCCGGTCATGGGCGTCCTGGCCGGTGCGTTTGCCACTGCCGTGCTGCAGAGCTCGAGTGCCACGACGGTCATGGTCATTGGATTCGTGAGCGCGAGGCTCATGAGCCTTCGCCAGGCAATTCCCATCGTCATGGGTGCGAACATCGGAACAACCATCACGGCTCAGATCATCGCGTTCAAGCTCTCGGATTACATATTGCTGTTCGTTGCGGTTGGTTTTCTCGTTATGACGCTTGCCAGAGGCGAACGCATGAAGCTGTCGGGACGGGCGATATTCGGCTTTGGCCTGCTCTTTGTCGGCATAGAGACCATGGGGTCGGTCATGAAGCCTCTGGCCGAAAGCCCCGTTTTCACGGAGATGATTGCCCAGGTCGCGGGTGTGCCTGTTCTTGGCGTCCTCGTAGGTACGGTGATGACGCTCGTCGTGCAGAGTTCAAGTGCGACCATTGCCGTATTGCAGAACTTCGCAGCCCAGCCCGGTGTCGACGGAGCGAGTGTCCTCGGTCTCGAGGGCGCCATTCCCATTTTGCTTGGGGATAATCTGGGGACGACTATCACGGCGCTTCTTGCCTCCATCGGCCAATCGCGGGACGCCAAGCGCGTCGCTTTGGCGCATTGCATCTTCAACCTGTCGGGCTGCTTGCTCTTTGTTGGGCTGACTGGTCCCTTTGCTAGCGTTGTGGCGGCCATTCCGCCTGCAGGCGAGGGGATTGAGATTATCGCGCGACAGATCGCCAACGCACACACCTGCTTTAACGTCGTGATGACGCTCATCTGGCTTCCGCTCATCTCGCTCATGATGAAGCTCGTCATGCTGATATTGCCCGAGCGTCCAGTGCGTTCGCATGATATCGCTGCCTCGTCAGGGTCCTTGGGTTCCGGAGAATGCTTCGTGGCGTGAACGCACTGAGGTAGAATGACTTGTGTTTGATGGCGCGAAGGGAATACGTATGACAACACTGGAGCCCGCCGCACTCGTCTTCTACGTCGAAGACGACGAGAACATTCGCGATCTCACGCTCTATGCGCTTCGCCAAGCCGGATTCGAGGGAAGAGGCTTTCCCGATGCCGATGCGTTTTTCACGGCATGCGCTGATGACGTTCCAGCCCTCGTGCTCCTCGACATCATGCTGCCGGGTACCGATGGCCTGGGCATACTCGCTCAACTACGCGCCGATACGCGTCTTTGCGATGTTCCCGTGATCATGCTCACGGCCAAGGGCACCGAATTCGACACGATCAGCGGGCTTGACGCTGGTGCCGATGATTACCTCGCGAAGCCATTCTCGATGATGGAGCTCATCTCGCGCTCGAACGCGCTCTTGCGACGCGCCCGACGTGCGTCCGTATCCGTGCGGGAGGGGAACCTCGTCTGCGATTCCGTCGTGCTCGATCCCCATGCTCGTCGGGTCGAGGTGGGAGGAAGCCCTGTTGACCTTACGTTCAAGGAGTTCGAGCTCCTCAAGGTGCTCATGGAGAATCCGGGCCATGCGCTCTCGCGCGCGCAGCTCTTCGAAGAGGTGTGGGGCTCTGAGTTCGTCGGTGCGACGCGCACCGTTGACGTCCACATGCAGACGCTGCGTCAGAAGCTCGACCAGGCCCAAGCTGGATTGAGTTCCATTCTGGAGACCGTTCGTGGGATCGGTTACCGCTTGCGTCTCGAGGGCGAAGCATGAGCGATGCCGTTTCCGCGCATCGCGCGCGCAGCCTTTCGCGAAGCATTCTGGTGACGGTGCTTGTCTTCACGCTCGTCGCCATCCTTGCGACGGCTATTGCCCTGGTGACGGTTGCGTATTTTTCCGAGGAGGAGCGTTCGGAAGACCTGCTCGTCGAGCAGGCACGATCGTGCGCTCAGGTACTCGAGGGGTACCCTGCCGATGCGCGCGTCGAAGTGCTCGAGCAGCAGTTTGCCGGTCCCGAGCGATTTACGCTCATCGACCCTGTTGGTGATGTCATCTTCGACACTGCGGTCAAGAACGGTGCTCTCGAAAACCACTTCGAGCGTCCGGAGATGCTTGCTGCCGAGCATGCCGGCGAGGGAGTGCTGGTGCGCCATTCGGATACCCTGAACAGGGACACCGTGTATGTCGCAGAGCGTCTCTCCGATGGCTACTTCGTGCGCGTGAGCGAGGAGCGCCTCTCTCTGCCGGCATTTCTCGGATCGATGTCCCTGCCCGTCGGGGTCATGCTCGCCATTGCCGTCGTTCTCGTCATCATGCTCTCGCGTTTCCTCACTTCGCGTATCATGCGTCCGCTCGATGAGCTCGACGTGCACGATCCTCTTTCCGGGGATGCCTATGAGGAGATGCGTCCGCTCCTGTTGCGCATCGATGAGCAAAAGGAGCAGCTTAGACGGCAGAACGAGGAGCTAAAGGAGGCAGATGGTCTGCGCCGCGAGTTTTCCGCGAACGTTTCGCACGAGATGAAGACGCCATTGCAGGTTATTTCCGGGTCGGCCGAGATGATAGCCAGTGGATTGGTCGATCCCGATGACGTGGGGGAATTTGGGCGACGTATCTACCTCGAATCGCAGCGCCTTCGAGCGCTCATAAACGACGTCCTCACGCTTTCGCGTCTTGACGAGTCATCGTTTGCAAGTGCCGAACGGGTTCCCGTCGATATGCTCGAGCTCGTGCAGCGTACGTGCGAGCGCTTGCGTCCCCTTGCACGAGAGCGTGGCATTGACCTCGATTTTTTTGGTGTCGATTTGCATACCTTGGGCAACGAGGCGCTTCTCGAACAGGCGGTTTCGAATCTCGTGGAAAACGGCGTCCGCTATTCGGATGATGGGGGCGCAGTCGGTGTGTGCGTGGAGATTGACGAGATGTCCGGGAAGCCGTGTCTTGCCGTGCGCGTAAGCGATGACGGTATCGGTATTTCGGAGCAGGATCGCGAGAAGATTTTCGAGCGTTTCTACCGCACCGAGAAAAGCCGTTCGAAGGAGACGGGGGGCACGGGTCTTGGTCTTGCCATCGTAAAGCATGCTGCTCTCTATCACGGTGGTGACATAGACGTCGAGAGCGTTCTGGGCGAGGGAAGCACCTTTACCCTGCGCTTGCCTCTGGAGCCTTCGGATCGCTAGTTGTCATGCGTTGGTAGGGGTCGCCCCTCAGTCGAGCCTGCGCAGCGTGGCACGCGATTTGCCTGCGCGTTTGGCGACGTAGAGCGCTTCATCGGCAATCTGGTA
>CABURF010000092.1 GCA_902493755.1 uncultured Coriobacteriia bacterium | reverse complement strand
TTTACGGCAATCGTCGCGCCAAGGGCAACAACGTCCTCCCAGGCGAAATCATGCACGCCCGCATAGAGGCTATCGGAGTCCGTTGCCTCGACGCGTCCGAGCACCAGTAAGATACGACTCGCGACACGCGACCACAGCAGCGCGGTATAGACCCGTTCAAGATCTGCCGAAAACGCGACGCCGCCCGTGAGGGGGCGAACCTCGTCCATCCCAAGGTCACGCAGCTCCTGGCCAAGAATCGCCTCAAGGCCCGTGCCGCAGGTCGCGAACAACTCCATGGAAGGTCGCCCGTCTAATTCTTCGAAAAGAAACCGTCGATGGGTGGCGGGTCACCATGCGAACGACCGGAGGGGCCCGGCGTGTCATCCTCGAAAAGGCCCGAACCACCGAAAAGGTCATCGAAGCGTTCGCAACGCTCGTTGAATCCTTCGGCTAGCGCCCAATCCAAGCCATAATCGGCACAGGTCTGCTCATCCTCGTACAACAGGGCGAGGGCCTGCAGGTTCATCTCCTCGCCGCCAACCGCCTGGAGCAGCTCGTAGAGCTGATAGGCCGTTTCGGTCATGGGAATGGTCACTTCGAGCTCTTCGGCAGTATCGAGCGCCACATCGAGCATGTCGAGGAAACTCGCGATATTGATGAGACCCGTATAGTCGTGGCTAAGCACCTGTGGGACATAGTCGACGAGAGCGCGCGAGCCACCTGAAGTTGACGCAAGTACGTTGAGTGCGCTCTTCTCGGGAAAGCCCGCAATATGCGCGAGCGAAATCGCCTCGATGGCACCCATGAGAGATCCGGCAAGCGCGATGATGCTAATCATGGCGGCGAACTGCCCATCACCTGCCGACTCCTGCGGCATGATGACAGGGGCCAGATACGGAAAGAGCGGCGAGAGCGTCTGCTGCGCCTGCGGGTCACCGCCCACGAAGACAACAGGCTGCTCATGCTCGCCCACGCAGACGATGGGGGCATCGAGCACCTCGATGTCAGAGACGGCCGCGACCGCCTGAATCTCGCGGGCAAGACGCGGACTGGATATGCTCAGATCGATGCAGAACGTGCCCGGATCCATGAGCTCAAGCAGGCCCTCGTCACCGAGATACAGGTTCTCCACATCGGCCGTGGTGCGCAGCGAGGTGATGACGACCTGGCTGCCAAGCAGGGCCTCCATGCGGTCGTCGATGAAGGTCGCGCCGGCGCAGAGCCGGGGCCTCGCGCGGATCGTGACTCGCGACGACGACATCAAACCCGCTAACCTTGAGCTTGGCGATCGCTTCGATGACGGCAGGCTGCGCCGCCCCACCAAAGAACGCAATGCGCGTGTCAAGCGGACTGATCATCAGTTACTCCCCACTGTTTATCTTGTTGGCGATGCGGTCGGCGATGGAGATCTTCTCGCGGCGATCGTCGCCCCAGAACACGACGGCGACCATGCCCGGGCCGACATGCGAACCGATGACGGGACCGATCTGGCTGCGAATGGCGGGGATGGCGCCGTCGGGACGATCGAGGTGCTCCTCGACCCACTTGACGTCACCTTCTGCATCCGCCGAAGCCGTGAGCACAACGCCATTCGACCCATGGTCATCGGCATGGTTTTCGTCATAGCACTTGACCAGCGATTTGAGCGACTTCTTGCGGCCGCGAGCGACGCCGGTGAGGGAAAGAGCCCCGTCGAGGTCGAAGTCAAGCAGCGGCTTGATGTTGAGCTTGGCACCGATGGTGGCCGCCGCCGCCGGAATGCGCCCGCCTCGACGCAGGTACTCGAGCTCATCGACCGTGAACAGGCAGTTCACGAACCAGCGCGCCTCCTCGGCCCATGCTGCGAGCTGCTTAGCCGAAAGGCCGCGATTACGCTGGTTGATTGCCTCGTAGGCAAGCAGGCCTTCGGCAATTGACGCAAGCTTGGTATCGATCACGTATATCTCGAAATCGGGATACTGCTCCCTGATATCACCTGCGACTTGCTCGACAAGGCCAAAGGTGCCAGACAGCGCGGAGCTAAAGCCGAGGTACACCGTCGGCGTACCCTCCTTGGCATAGGCCTCGAAACGCTCGGTGATCTCGGAGACGGGAACCTGTGCCGTTCCCGAGACCTCGCCCTTGCGCATGCGATCGTAGAACTCCTTGGCGCTCATGCTCTTCCACATATCGTCGAAGTGCTCGCCATCGTTCATGTTGAACGGGAACTCGGGCAGATCGACCTTAGCGTTGTCGATAATCTCGACGGGAAGATCGCAACACGAATCGAGAACCAAACGGCACTGGATCTTATCTTCTGGCATCAGATGCCCCCTTCTCATTTGCGCGCGCGGGAACCTCCCGCATCGCACCTTCGGCTCTAATCATAGAGCGAACTGTTCTTCCCTGTCGCAATGACCATGTCGTTGCGACGATCAAAAAGCCCGCGCTCGATGCCACACGGATACTCGTGCGGATTCATGAAGCGCTTGATCGAATCGTCCAGAAGCGCAAACTGCTCGATGCAACGCTTCTGCGCCTTGCGAGCAGATAGGTCAATATCCTCGACCTTGCCATCAATGACGAGCGGCTTGAGCAGCGTCTCGAAGTGACCCTCCACCTTCTTGCGACGTGTTGCGTCGAGAGGATCTACCATGACGGCTTCTGCAGGCAGCTCGTCGTGTACGTCAACGATGAGGTCACCAGCTAAGCAACCATCCGCATCGAAATAACGACGCACGTCAAGTACGCCGGGGATGGTGCGCTTGTAGAGCTGCTCGGAAATCTTGAGACGCGGCGTCCACTCCTCTTGCCCCGGCTCGCGTATGGCCGAAAGCTTGTAGACGCCCCCAAGGGCGGGTTGCCCATAGGCAGAGGCCAAATGCGTACCCACGCCAAGGGCCGTGTACTGGGCCCGCTGCTCGTTGAGCGCGGTGATCGTGTACTCGTCAAGATCATTGGAGAGCACGATGCCAACATCATCGAATCCGGCTTGATTGAGCATCGCGCGGGTCATCTTCGAAAGCCAAGCCAAATCACCGGAATCGATGCGGACGGCTTTGAGCTGGTGGCCGGCGCGCTTGAGCTCCCGCGCAACGGTAATGGCGTTGCTCACGCCTTGCTTCACGTCATAGGTATCCACAAGCAGGATGCAGTTGTCGGGCATGGCCTGGGCATAGGCCCTGAAGGCGCTGAGCTCGTCGGGGAAGGACATGACCCACGAATGCGCGTGCGTGCCGCTCACGGGAATGTCGTAGAGCTTGCCCGCAAGCACGTTGGCAACTGATGAGCAGCCGCCCACAAAGGCAGCCCGCGACGAGGAAAGCGCTCCATCGGGGCCTTGCGCGCGTCGCAGGCCAAACTCGGAGACGGGACGTCCCTCGGCGGCGCGGCAGATACGTGAGGCCTTGGTCGCGATGAGCGTCTGGAAATTGACGCCGTTGAGAATGGCTGGTTCCAAGAGCTGGCATTGCAGTAGGGGACCCATCACGCGCACAAGCGGCTCGCGCGGAAAGACGGGCGAACCCTCGGGCACGGCGCAGATATCGACAGAAAGCTCGAGATTGGCAAGCCATGCGAGGAACTCCGGGTTGAAGAGGGGAGTCCCCGCCGGGGACGGCAACGACGCGAGATACTCGATGTCATCATCGGTGAAGCCAAAGCCATCGACGATCTCGGCGATTTGGTTGGCACCACAGAAGATGCCGTAGCCGCCTCCAAAGGGGTTATCGCGATAGAACGAGTAGAAGCACGCCTCGGTATCGAGCTTGCCCTGCGACCAATATCCTTGAGCCATCGTGATCTCATAAAGATCGGTCAACAGCGTCATGTTGCGTGCCATGTGCTTCTCCCGCTTCGCGCGTGTTACTCGCTCGCCTTGCCCTCGCTTGGCTTGCCCGAACCTTGGCCATGTCCCGATCCGCCGCGACGTCTGCGGCGACGTTTATTGCCCGAACCATTCGAGCCGTTGGAGCTGTCCTGTGCCGCGCTTCCGCTTACGGTCGATGAATGTTGACCAGGGCGCGGACGCGAGGAATCATGGCTCTTCGCCTGCGAGTTGTCTTTGGTCTGCGTGTTTTGTCCACTCTGGCGTGACTTGCCACCTGACCGTCTACGACGGTTGCGCGAGCGGTTCGCGCTGTTTGGGGACTGCTCGTCCTTGGAGCCGCTCGCCTGTTTGCGCGCAGGGGCATCGTGCTTGATCTCGCTGCCATCGGTTGCAGAGACAGAACGACGGCGCTTGCGTTCGTCACGCGGCTTGGGCTCCGGCGAGGAAGACCCGCGCTTACGTGGCTTGCGACCTGATTCGCCCGATGAGCCGTGCGAGGAAGAGCTCGACGATCCGCGGCGGCGACGCTGTACGCGCTCGAGCGAACCGCCTTCAGCCGTAGCGTCAGCCAAGTTGGGATCATCGGAGAAGAGCTTCTCGCCCATCATCGCGAGATTGCTGTCATTACTCAGCTCCTCCATGATTTTGTCGAAGTTCTCCTGCGAGATATGACAAGGACGAATGCGCTCGCCCTCACGCGGCACCTTGCCACCCGTGTCGAGGGAGGAGACGGGGAGCGTGAGACTCGAACCATCCTCCATGCGCAGGCGTACGGTCTCGCGTGGTGTGTCGAACTCAACGACCTTGCCCATGCCTGCCGGCGTGTCGATGAGGGCGTTCTTCTTGGGTGCGCGGCCCTTGAAATCCTTGTATGCCTCGTACTCGTAACGTAGGCAGCACATGAGCCTGCCGCATAGACCCGAAATCTTCGTGGGATTGAGAGGAAGGTCCTGCTCCTTGGCCATGCGAATGCTCACTGGCTGGAACTCGCCACCCAGACGTGCGCAACATAGCTCCTCGCCGCAGTGGCCCAGACCGCCGAGCATGCGGGCCTCGTCGCGCGGTCCGATCTGACGCATGTCGACACGCGTGTGGAACTCGGCAGCCAAATCGCGCACGAGACCACGGAAATCCACGCGATCGTCTGAGGTGAAATAGAAGGTCGCGTGTGACTCATCGAACGAGAACTCGACGGCCGAGGGACTCATGTCGAGGTGATTCTTATCGGCAAGGTCGTGAAAGACGGCGAGCGCTTCTTGGCCGCGCGCGGCTATCTCGTCGGCCTTTTCGAGGTCTTCCTCGGTCGCGATGCGGATGACGGGCTTGAGCGGCTTGGCAAGCTCCACCTCTTCCACATCAATGACATCGTGAGTGCACAGGCCAATCTCGGTGCCCTTGCTTGTCTCGACCAGCACGTGGTCTCCCGCCTTCACGTCAAGGCCAGCAGGGTCAAACCAATAGTCCTGGGACGCGTAGCGAAGTCGAACGGACGCTACTAATGGCATAACGCCTCCCTGATTTCTAAGAACATTGCGTCAATCGCAAGTTGTGGTGTCACATTATACGAAATGCGCGCGATGGCTCCTTTGGCAGCATCGAGCGCGGTGAGGAGACCTGAGGTGGTTGCCGAGCGAGCCACCTGAGAGGTCTGGCCAGCGCATTCGGGATACGCAAGCAGATCCGAACCCCCCTCGCGTGTCACGAGACAATCGCGTAGCCAGGCGCGCACAAGTGCGCAGA
>CABURF010000091.1 GCA_902493755.1 uncultured Coriobacteriia bacterium | reverse complement strand
TCCGGAACGCATTGCCGAACTTGCGATTTTCGCAGAAGGCATCTTCAGGGAGTATTTCTCGACACTTCACGAGCCTGCGAAGGTCGATTACCTGGTAAATCATACCTTGTCGCTCGAAACGCTCACCACCGCCATTGCCGATGAGGGCTATGAGTACTACTTCGTCGATGACGCGCAGACGGGGGAGCATCTCGGATTCGTCGGCATCAGACCCGACGATGGCTTCCTCTACCTCAGCAAGCTCTACCTCATCAAGGGTGCGCGCGGCAGGGGTCTTGGCCGCGCCGAGTTCGAGTTCGTGAAGCAACGTGCGCGAGAGCACGGTCTCGGACGCATCAGGCTCACGTGCGCGCGCGACAACATCGCGAGCCTCGATCGCTACGATCACATGGGGTTCAAGAGAATCGCCTGCGTCAACAATGACGTTGGCGGTGGCTTTGAGATGAACGACTACCTGATGGAGTACACGCTCGAGGACGTTTCCTAGTCCTCGTCAACCTCGATGGCGCCGAGCGGGCACTCTTCCATGCACTCGCTGCAACCGTCGCAGCTATCCTCATTTATAACAGAAGCGACGCTTCCGACAATGTCGAGCACGCCATTGGGGCAGGTATCAACGCAGATACCACATCCTGAACATTCGTCGATGTCTATCGTGGGCTGGGGCATGTGCAAGCCTTTCGTCTCGGTAACATCACGTATGCAAAATAGCGGTAACCCCTCCATAAGGCAACATGTTTTTTAATTCGATTCCAAGAAGGCCAGTTGGTGACCGCTTGTTCGCGAATGATGCCAAGAAACATAAGAATCCCACGGTCAAACTAAGAATATCTAAGTGTTACATATTGGTAACAGGTGTTATAAATAGCTTATAAAACTTGACAATAGGACACTTAGATTTCATAATGCTCGATGTAAATATATACGTAATTCCACATGAAGGAAGGCACAGATATGAGCAAGATTATTGGTATTGACCTTGGCACGACCAACTCGGCCATGGCGGTTCTCGAGGGCGGCGAGCCCACGATTATCGTCAACGCGGAAGGTGATCGCACCACTCCGTCCGTTGTCGGTTTCCGCAAGGATGGCGAGCGTGTCGTCGGCAAGGCAGCAAAGAACCAGGCTGTTACCAACCCCGAGAACACCGTTGCGTCTATCAAGCGCTTCATCGGCCGCAATTACGATGAGACCGAGTCCGAGCGTGCGACTGTTGCCTACAACGTCGTCAAGGGCAAGGACGGCCGTAACATGGTGCAGATCGACGGGCATGACTACACGCCCGAGGAGATTTCGGCCATGGTGCTCCAGAAGCTCAAGGCTGACGCCGAGAAGTACCTGGGCGAGCCGGTGACCGAGGCTGTCATCACCGTTCCGGCTTACTTCAACGACGCACAGCGTCAGGCAACCAAGGACGCTGGCAAGATCGCTGGCCTCGAGGTCAAGCGCATCATCAACGAGCCTACCGCAGCAGCGCTGGCTTACGGCCTTGACAAGAAGGGCGTCGACGAGAAGATCCTCGTCTTCGACCTCGGCGGTGGTACCTTTGACGTTTCCATCCTCGAGATGGGCGATGGCGTCTTCGAGGTTCTCGCGACCGCAGGCGACAACCACCTGGGTGGCGATGACTGGGATCAGCGCATCATCGATTGGCTGGCAGACAAGTTCAAGGCCGATCAGGGCGTTGACCTACGCAAGGACAAGATGGCTCTGCAGCGTCTCAAGGAAGCTGCCGAGAAGGCCAAGATGGAGCTCTCCAACACGCAGCAGGCGGCTATCAACCTGCCGTTCATCACGGCTGTCGATGGCAATCCGGTTCACCTGGACTACTCGCTGACGCGTGCCGAGTTCGAGCGCATCACCGCAGACCTGCTCGAGCGTTGCAAGACGCCGGTCGAGACCGCGATGAAGGACGCTGGTCTTTCCAGCGGAGAGATCGACGAGGTCATCCTCGTTGGTGGCTCCACCCGTATGCCGGCTGTCCAAGAGGAAGTCAAGAAGATCACGAGCAAGGACCCGCACATGGGCGTCAACCCGGATGAGGTCGTTTCCATTGGCGCGGCCATCCAGGGCGGCGTGCTCGGCGGTGACGTCGAGGGCATCCTCCTGCTCGACGTGACTCCGCTTTCGCTGGGCGTCGAGACCATGGGCGGCGTCATGACCAAGATGATCGATCGCAACACGACGATCCCGACGCGCAAGACCGAGGTGTACTCCACGGCGGCCGACAACCAGACCTCCGTCGAGATTCACGTCCTGCAGGGCGAGCGCGAGTTCGCACGCGACAACAAAACGCTGGGTCGCTTCCAGCTGACGGGTATCCCGGCGGCACCGCGTGGCATCCCGCAGATCGAGGTCACGTTCGACATCGACGCCAACGGCATCGTCAACGTGTCCGCCAAGGACCTGGGTACGGGCCAGGAGCAGAAGATCACGATCTCCGGTTCCACGGCTCTGTCCGACGAGGAAGTCGACCGCATGGTGGCCGACGCCCAGGATCACGCGGCCGAGGACGAGGCTCGCAAGGCCGAGGTCGAGACCCGCAACCAGGCCGACTCGATTGTCTACGCGACCGAGAAGACCCTCAAGGATCTGGGCGACAAGGTTCCGCAGGCGTCTAAGGACGAGGTCGAGGCAGCTATCGCAGCCGTCAAGACGGCTCTCGAGGGCAGCGATGTCGATGACATCAAGGCCAAGACCGAGGCCCTGCAGCAGGCAAGCTACAAGCTCGCCGAGATTGCGTACGGCAATGGCCAGCAGGCTGACGGTCAGCCGGGCAACACCGCAAGCGGCTCGTACGACACCAACGCCGGTGGCGACGAGGTCGTCGATGCCGACTACGAGGTCGTTGACGACGAGAAGGACAACTAATCATGTCCGCCGCACAGAAAGACGATGCGTTTAAAGGGGCTGCCACCGGCAGCCCCGAGGGCGCTAACCCCGTAGACGAGAACGTCGAAGAAGCCATCGAAGCCGGGGTCGTCGAGGAGCAAGACGAGGTCCAGGAGGACACGCCTAATCTCTTCGAGGCCATCACGGCCGAGGTGACCGAGCTGCGCGATCGCTACGCGAGGCTGCAAGCAGAGTGGGATAACTACCGCAAGCGCACGCAGGCAGAGCGCGAGTCCGAGCGTGTGCGTGCCTCGGAGAATCTCGTCATGGATTTGCTTCCCCTGCTCGACGACCTCGAGCGTGCCATCAAGCACGCGAGGGAGACGGGCGAAGGCGGCACCCTAACGGACGGAGTCGAGGCAATCCAGAACAAGTTCCTGCAGATTCTGGAGAAGCATAAAGTCACGCAAATCGTCGCGCTGGGCGAGCCGTTTGATGCGATGCAGCATCAGGCAGTTGGCACCGAGGAGGACGCAAGCGTCCCTGAGGAGACGGTCGTCAATGTGTTCCAGCAAGGTTACAAGATGGGCGAGCGTGTCATACGCCCCGCAATGGTCGTAACGAGCACCGGAGGTCCCGCACGGGAGCCACAAGGAGCTAACGAGTAATAGTCGGGGAAACGCGTTCGTAAGAGCGCGTTTCTTCTTGTAGATAGAAAGGTGGAAGACGCATGTCAAAGAACTACTACGACATACTCGGCGTGAAGAAGTCCGCTTCCGCCGATGAGATAAAGAAAGCATTTCGCAAGCTTGCCCAGAAGCATCATCCTGATGCAGGTGGCGATGAAGAGACTTTCAAGGAGATTAACGAGGCTTACGAAGTCCTCTCTGATCCCGAGAAGAAGGAGCAGTACGACACCTACGGAACCGTAGGCAACTTCGCCGACCAGGCTGGCGCCTGGGGCGGTGCGGGCCAAGGGTGGCCCGGCGGTGGCGGTCGTACCTACACCTACACCTCCAGTGGTGATGGCGCGGGTTTTGACTGGGCCGATATCTTCAGCAACATTCGCGGTGGCGATGGGGCGTTCGGCAGCGATTGGGATTTCAACGTCAATCGGGCACATAAGGGCCAGGACCTCCAGACCTCCATCGAACTCACGTTTGACGAGGCGTTCAAGGGTACGACGAAGAAGGTCTCGATCAAGATTCCGAGTACGGGCGATACCGAGACGGTCACGGTCAAGGTGCCGGAGGGCGCCGTTGACGGCGGCAGGCTGCGGTTCCGCGGCAAGGGCGAGCACGGCACCAACGGCGGTGAGCGAGGCGACTTGCTCATCGTCACGAAGATTGCCGAGCATCCCGTGTACAAGCGTGAGAAGGCAGATGTCGTGATGGACCTCCCGGTTAGCATCGATGAGGCGATTCTCGGCGCGAGCATCGTCATTCCCGCCCCAGACGGCACGCGCGTCAAGCTACGCGTCCCCGCAGGCACGCAAGACGGCAAGGTCCTGCGCGTCAAGGGCAAGGGCGCCAAGGATGTCAAGGGCAAGAAGGGCACGGGCGACCTGCGCATCAAGGTGAAGGTCGAGACGCCCAAGAACCTCAACGCCGAGCAGAAGAAGGCCATCGAGGAGTTTCGCGCCGCATCTCCTTCACCGGACACGTTGCGAAGCGCCTTGAACGATCAGATGAAGGCCGTCAAGGCATAGGACAAGGAGCGCGTTATGGCACAGACAGATAGGAACAAACCGCTCTACATGATTAGCGTTGCTGCCGATCTTGCCGGGCTTCATCCGCAGACCCTGCGCATCTACGAGGCAAAGGGTCTCGTGTCGCCCCAGCGCACGAGCGGCAACACACGCATGTACTCGCAAGCCGACGTTGATCGCCTGGAGCTCATCGGCAGACTTACGGACGAAGGCATCAACCTGGCCGGCGTCATGCGCATCCTCGACCAGAAGGAGCGCATGCGCGAGATCCAGGCGGAGGCCGACAGGCTGCGCGAAGAAGTCGAGCGCCTGCACGAGGCCATGCACGAGCTCGAGATGCGCCAGACCATCGCGACGCTCATGAACAAGCCGGACCATTCCAGACTCCTGAGCGAGGGATTCACCGGCTTGTAATGCATGACGTTTGCATTACGCAAATTGAAAAGAAGTGGTCGCGTAGTTCCCTTCGGGAAGCTTCGCGGCGTGCACATATAACTGAATATTGGAGGAATAAAAATGAGAATAGACAAGTTGGCGGTTACCGCACAGGAGGCTTTGCAAAACGCAATCTCCATAGCGGCAGACATGGAGGCGGCGGCAGTCGAGCCAGAGCACTTGCTCAAGGCGCTGCTCGACTCCAACGAGGGAAACCTGACCGCAATCATTGAAAGGATCGGCGCAGACCCGCGCGCGATCGACATGGCTATAACTGAAGATTTGGAGAAACAGCCCAAGGTTTCGGGCACGATGCCCAATGTGAGCCAGCGGTTGGCAGCCGTCGTCGACGATGCTGTCAAAATCGCAGGCAAGATGGGTGACGCCTTTGCGACTACCGAGCATCTGCTCATAGCCCTAACCGAGGACAAAGGCGAGGCGGGCAAGGAGCTTTCGCTTGCCGGCGTGACGCGCAGCCGCGTCGAGCAGGTCTACGAGGAGCTGCGCGGCGATACGCGCGTAACTGATCGCGACTCGAAGACGTAGTTCGAAGCGCTCGAGCAATATGGCAAAAAC
>CABURF010000090.1 GCA_902493755.1 uncultured Coriobacteriia bacterium | reverse complement strand
GAGGTGGGTGCCGCCCTCAACAACAAGTTCCCCGACTTCGACGTGCGCAATTTCGGCTATAGCCAGCTCTCGAAGCTCATCGAGGACTTCGACCGCTTCGAGCTCGTGAAGACCAACGTGGGCTACGACGTGCGCATCGCGGACACACGCGATGACATCAAGCAGGTCGAGCAGTTCATGGTTCTCGAAATCGGCCGCCACAAGAACAAGTCAATGAGCATCACATCACTTGCCTCGAAGGTACATGACGCGTTCCCGCAGTTCAACGTCAAGGACACGGGATATTCGCAGTTCTACAAGTTCGTCGACAGCATCAAGGGCATTCACGTCACTGGCGGCAAACGCAAGTACGCGCATCTGGATTAGGACGGTCATTTCGAGCGAAGCAGACGCTATCCCAGACCAAGTAACAATCCGATACCATGCACGACGAAGGCGACGAGCCACGCGACGACGCATTGCAGCACGACGATAACCGCCGCGTATTTGCCGCCAAGTTCGTTTCTCACCGTGATAATCGCCATCACGCACGGCGTGTACAACAACACGAACACGAGGAACGTGTAAGCAGCCAGCGGGGTGAACAGCGTCGTGAGAAGCGCCAGGTTACCACCAACGAGCTGCGTGATGGTCGAGATGACGTTCTCCTTGGCCATGAAGCCCGTGAGCACAGCCGTCGCCGCACGCCAGTCCCCAAAACCAAGCGGCGCGAAGATAGGAGCGAATATCGCACCGATGCTCGCCAGCATGCTCTGCGACTGGTCGGCGACCACGTTAAAACGCACATCGAAGGTCTGCAAGAACCAGATAATGAGTGTCGCGATGAACACGACCGTGAACGCCTTCTTCGCAAACTCCTTGGCTTTGTCCCAGGCAAGTCGCACGACCGTACCCAGACTCGGCAGCCGGTAGTTGGGAAGCTCCATCACGAAGGGAACAGGCTCGCCACGAAACACCGTACGGCTCAAGACAAGCGCCGCAATGACACCGACAGCAATGCCGAGCAAATACAATGACAGCATCGCAAGCGCGGCATGGTTCGCAAAGAAGAAACCACAGAGCAATGCGTAGACCGGCAATTTCGCCGAACAGCTCATAAAGGGCACAAGCATGATGGTCATGCGACGGTCATGTTCGGAGGGAAGCGTGCGTGTCGCCATGATCGCGGGAACGCTGCATCCGAATCCCATGATGAGCGGCACGAAGCTTCGTCCTGACAAGCCGAGCTTGCGCAGGAGCTTGTCCATGAAGAATGCAACGCGCGCCATGTAGCCCGTATCCTCGAGCGCCGAAAGCAGCAGGAACAGCACGACGATGATGGGCAGAAACGAGAGAACGGTACCCACGCCGGGAAACACGCCATCGCAAACGAGCGAGACGACGAGCGGATTAATCTCGAGCGATTCGAGTCCATCGCGCACGGCCTGCGTGAGCCATTCGATGCCCTCGCCCAGCAAATCCGAAAGCGGCTGCCCAATCACGTTAAAGGTCAGCCAGAAGACGACGGCCATGATGAGGACGAACATCGGAATAGCCGTGTACTTACCCGTTAGGATGCGGTCGGCTTTGAGAGAGCGCTTGTGCTCGCGTGATTCGCGTGGACGCCAGACGCACTTCGCACAAGCCTTCTCGATAAAGGTAAAACGCATATCGCTGATAGCCGCCACACGGTCAATGCCAGCCTCCTGCTCCATCTGCGCAACGATGTGTTCGACGGCATCCAACTCGTTGGCATCGAGGTCAAGAGCCTCGGTGACAAGCGGATCGCCCTCGATGAGCTTGGTTGCGGCAAAACGCAGCGGCAGGTCGGCACGACGTGCATGATCTTCGATGAGATGCATGACGCCGTGTATGCAGCGATGCACCGCCCCGCTGTCGGGACCATCGGAATCGCAGAAGTCGACACGACCCGGACGCAGCTGCTTGCGGGCGACGACAAGCGCGTGTTCGACAAGCTCGTCGATACCCTGATCGTTTGTCGCCGAGATGGGCACGACGGGAACGCCAAGCTCGGCCTCGAGCACGTTGACGTCGATGCTGCGCTTGCGGTCACCTCGTCCATCATGTTGAGCGCGATGACGAGCGGCACGTCAAGTTCCATGAGCTGTAGGCTCAAGTAGAGATTGCGCTCGATGTTCGTACCGTCGACAATATCGATGATGGCGTTGGGCTTCTCGTCGAGCACGAACTGGCGCGAGACAATCTCCTCACTCGTATAGGGCGAGAGCGAGTAGATGCCCGGCAAGTCCGTCACCGTGACCTTGGAGTGATTGCGTATCTCGCCATCCTTGCGATCGACCGTCACACCTGGAAAGTTACCGACGTGTTGGTTCGAACCGGTCAACGCGTTGAAGAGTGTCGTCTTGCCCGCGTTCTGATTGCCCACGAGCGCGAAGTTGACGGGCTTTCCCGCCGCGATCACATACCCGGTGGGACGCGGACGGTAGCGCTCGTTCGCGCCATCCTTGAGAGCGCCGTCGATGTCCTCCTCGCCAAAGGAGGGGTGCAGCGTCTCTGACGCCATAATAGGGTCGGAAACGTTCTCCTTGGCGACGGGTTCCTCACGGTCGGCAGGGTTCTCGTCGATATCGCCGATGGAGATCTGCGCGGCATCGGCTTTGCGAATCGTGAGCTCGTAGCCACGTAGGCAAAGCTGGATGGGATCCCCAAGCGGCGCCTCCTTGTGCGCCGTGACACGCACGCCGGGCGTGAGACCCATGTCGAAGATATGCTGGCGCAACTGGTTTGACTCGCAATCGACGCTCGTAATGACGGCCGATGCGCCTATGGGCAGCTCGTCGAGCGTGCGCAACGTATCGCACCCTGCCGGATCAATCATCGAATATGAGGTCTGTTCGTCTGTCAACTTTATCTCTCCGAGGTATCAAGTTCATGATAGCAGCTTGCGACGCTCGCGCCAGTCGGGCAGAAATCCGTCCATGAGCTCGTGGAAACGGGCGTTATGGCTCGGCTCGAGCATGTGCACGAGTTCGTGGACCACGTATTCCAGGCAACGCGGCGGATATAGCGCCAGACGCGTATTGATGCAGACACGCCCCGTCGCCGGTTGGCACGAACCCCAGCGGCTCTTCATGTTTCGGAAGGCAAGCTTCTTTACGCGCACGTCGATGATGGGCTCCCAGACCTCGAGCAGCACGGGGACCGCCGCCTCGACGAGCACGCGCCAGGCGCGCTTGTCCTCATCGCTCGCATAGGCGGCTTGGGCCATGGGAGACTCGGCAAGTCGATTGCGCTGCCGCTCGATCCAAGCGGCATTGCGCTCCACGGCGTCATGCATCTCCTGGACGGTTGCCGATAACGGCGCGGATATGACGAGGGATCCATCACCTTGCACGCGCAGTCGAATGTTGCGCATGCCCTTGCGGCGCCTTATGCGCACCTGGTATCCAGCTAGCTCCGTAATCTTCTTGTCCATGCGCCCATAATACGACACGAATTGACAAGCGTCTGCATGATTCGCGAGCGTTACAATAGCCTCCATGCAACAGGAGCTGACAAGCAACGTATTCGACACCGCGCTCATCTTCGAAGGCGGCGGCATGCGCGCAAGCTACACGAGCGCGTTGGCAAATGCACTGCTCGAGAATGGTATCTTCTTCGACAACGTCTATGGGCTTTCCGCCGGGTCGAGCAATGCGGTCAACTACGTCTCGCGTGATACCGACCGCACCAAGCGCTCGTTCGTCGACTTCGTCGAAGACCCCGAATTCGGCGGCATCGGCAGCTTCCTACAACACAAGGGCTTTTTCTCCGCCAGACACATCTATGAGGAAGCAGGGCTTCCGGACGGGTTTCTCCCCTTCGATTTCGAGACCTTTGTGGCAAACCCCGCGAAGGTCACCATCGAGTCGTTCGACCGCGACACGGGCAAGAGCGTGTATTGGACCAAAGACGATATGCAGACCATCGAAGACTTGATGGTGCGCGTGCGTGCCTCCTCGACGCTTCCACTCGTCATGCCCTCCCCTAAAATTGGCAGCTCCCGCTACTACGACGGAGGCCTGGGCGAGGGGGCAGGGTTCCTGCTACCCCGCGCGCAACGCGATGGCTTCACGCGATTCCTCATCGTGCGCACGCGTCCGCGCGAATACCGAAAAGCGCCGGCCGATGGGCTAGCCGACAAGTTCACCCGCATGGTGCTCTGGGGACGCCCTTATGTGACCGATGCTCTCAAGAGCCGACCGCGACGCTATAACGCGATGTGCGATGAAATCGAAAGGCTCGAGACCACTGGCAGCGCTTACGTCTTCTACGCTGATGGCATGGCCGTCTCGAGCGGCGAGACCGATATCTCCAAGCTGCAGGCGAGCTACGATGCAGGCTATATGCAGGCAATACGTGAGCTGCCCGCGATCAGGGATTTTCTGGGATTGTAAGAGCGACGCGCGCTTTCGCGCTCACTTCCCCTGTCATTTCGAGGTTTACGGAGACTTCTCCATTTCAGTGCCACAAGCCTTCAGTCAAAATGACTATGGAAAGGCTTTAATTATCCCTCGCAATCGCACGTAAGCGCTCGACGTCTCTCTTGCCATTGGAAAGACACGGCAACTCGTCGAGAACCACAAGCTTCTCGGGTAGCATCCCCCTCTCAAGTTTATCCTTTGCCCATTCACGCAACTCCTCAAGACTTACCCCTCCGCCCTTTGGACAAACCGCGATCAGGCATATGCATTCGCCAAGTTCGGCATCGGGATACCCCGCAACAGCGCAGTCCTCGATACACGGATGTTCCCTATACACACGCTCAACTTGTGACGGAAATATGTTCAGTCCGCCACGGACGATGACACTCTTCATTCGTCCCAGGACATGAAGACGTCCGCAATCATCAATTCTGCCAATATCACCGGTCATGAACCAATCCGTGCGATTGATAGCCCTCTCTTCACCTGTTTCGTAGTTGATGAGAGAACTCATGAGAGATGGGGTTCTTACGAGAATTTCGCCGGTAGCAGAATCAATCGTAAGCTCCACGCCGCTTATGGCATGGCCAACGCTCGAATGCCTAAGCTCGGACGAAGCAGATGGATTCTCGACCGTAAGCGTTGCAGCAGTCTCCGTCATTCCGTAAGACAACACAACCGAACAACCATAACGACGCTCGTACTTCTCAAGCGCACTTCGCGGACATCCATCGCCAGCAACCATGCACACACGCAGCGAATCGATGCGATGCGGAACAGTTTCATCACGTTTCATTTCACGGATAAGCATGGTAGGTACGCAGAAAAAGACAGTAGGACGTTCTTTCTCGATAAGCTCCAAAGACCGATCGGTAGAATACCGTTCAAGAATCGCCCACGTTGCACCATGTAGAAGAGCAACCGTCATGCTCACGAACCCATACACATGAAAAACCGGAACCGGTGCGTAGAGAACATCTCCTGCATTAATTCCGAGTGCGCTAGCAAGCTCTAAAGCGTTGTGGAGAAACGAAGACATTGGATTAACGATTCCCTTGGGCAGTCCCGTTGACCCCGAGGAAAATAGCACGACTTCCGAAGGGGCAAACCCGGGAAGAGCACCCTTCTCA
>CABURF010000089.1 GCA_902493755.1 uncultured Coriobacteriia bacterium | reverse complement strand
TCGGCATCGATGAAGGCGGCAACTCCGCCGAGGGCCTGGGCCTCTGCGACAATCTGCAACGAAAGTGTGGTCTTGCCGCTAGACTCGGGGCCGTAGATCTCGACGATGCGACCACGGGGCACGCCGCCAATGCCGAGAGCGGCATCGAGTGCAAGGGCACCCGTGGGGATGACCTCAACGTCGAGGGCGGAGTCCTCGTCGCCCAAACGCATGATGGAACCGTCGCCATACTTCTTCCTGATTTGCTCTTTGGTGATTTTGAGTGCCTCTTCTTTGGAGGCCTCCGAGGGAATCTTTGCCTTGCTTGCTGTGCGGGCCATGGGTGAGCTCCGTTCCTCTTCTACGTATGCACGCTACGCGCATATGGTAATCGAACATATGTACGGTGTCAACAAACGAGCCTTCGACTACCGTGGCATCACTCTACAATGCATACGACCGGGACATCCACCCCCAGAATCTGAGCAAAATGCGAGTAAACCCAGAGGAAATGCGGAGCAAAATACGAGCGAAACCCGAATTCCGGCCTACGAAAGGGTTTCGAAGAGCGCCTCAAGCGCACGGGTGACGGCTCGAGCTCGCACCTCTTCGCGCGAATCACCCGCGCATGTCGTAAAACTCGTGCATCCGTCGGGCGTTGCGATGCCGTAGCAGACGGTTCCGACGGGCTTTCCGGGCTCTGCGCCCGTCGGACCGGCAATGCCGGTAGTGGCCACGGCATAGTCGCATGCGAGCATTTTGCGTGCCCCCGCGGCCATTGCCTCGGCCGTTTCGGTGCTCACGACACCATGTTCTTCGATGATCCTCGTGTCGACGTCTAGAACTCGCTCCTTGACATCGACCCAGTAACTCACAATACCGCCAACAAAGCTATCCGATGAACCGGAGATGGCCGTAAGGGTTGCAGCAATCATGCCACCCGTACAGGACTCGGCACAGCCAAGCGTCATCCCTTTTTCGCGTGCACGGGCAAGCACGCGCGCGGCAAGGTGGTGATTCTTCTCATCGATGCTATTGATTAGATCGCTTGCCAAAGCCCAGCACCTCGCGAGACTTATAGAAATAGTCAATCATGGAGACGATTGTCATGACGACGGCAGCGAGCAAAACGAGCCAGGAGAATACGGTAAAGCAGGTCGCGAAGCCATCACCCATGAGTGTGATCTGGAGCGAATCCTTGACCGTGAACAACAGGATTGCGCAAATCTGCAACACGGTCTTGAACTTGCCAAACATGCTTGCGGCAATGACCTTGCCCTGCGCCGCGGCAACCATGCGAAGACCCGACACGATGAACTCGCGGGCGATGATAATAAGTGCCACCCATGAAGGAAAGGTCTGGAGTTCGACAAGCGCAAGCAATGCGGCACACACGAGTATCTTGTCGGCAAGTGGATCGAGGAACTTGCCCAGGTCGGTGATCTCGTCGCGCGTGCGGGCAAGATGTCCGTCGATGGCATCGGTAGCCGAGATGGCGACGAAAACACCAGCGGCAATCCAAGGCTGCCATAAAATCCAGAAATCAGGCTCAGGGAACCAAGTTGGCCAGGGCGAGAGCAATGCGGCGACGAAGACGGGGATGAGCAATATGCGCGCAAGCGTAACGATGTTCGCCGGCGTCCAAATACGTTCGGTTTCAGCAGGCATGATCCGCAAGCTCCCCTTCGATTTCGTAGAAGAAGCTGCCCGTGAGCTTCACCTTCGCAAACTGCCCAAGCTTTAGCTCATCACAGTCTTTGATGGGTACATGCACCTGCCCATCAACTTCGGGAGCCTGTCCTTGCGTGCGACATAGCGCTTCCAGCCCGGTATCGGTCTGCTCGTAGCCCTCGACAAGCACCTTTGCGTATGTATCGACGCATGCGGCCACGCGTGCGGTTCCGATTGCCTCACAGGCATCGAGCAGACGCTGCGCGCGCTCCATGCGTTCATCATCATCGAGCAGACCGTCGAACCCGTATGCGGCACTCCCCTCTTCGGGTGAGAAGGCGAACACGCCAGCATAGTCGAATTGTGCCTCGTCCACGAAGTCGAGCAGTTCCTCGAACTGTTCTTCGGTCTCGCCGGGAAAGCCCGCCATGAGTGTCGTGCGTATCATGATGCCCGGAACCTGCTCGCGCACATGCTTGATAAGCGCGAGTATAGCCCGTGCATCGCCGCTACGGTTCATATGCGCAAGCACCTCGGCATTCGAATGCTGCAGGGGCATGTCGAGATATGGGCATACATTGGGAAATTGTGCCATGACATCAAGGAGCTCGTCGGAGATACCTTCAGGCTGCACATACAGAAGCCTGAACCACGTTTCCGGATATCGTTGTGCGAGTGTCTCGAGAAGCTGGGCTATGTTTGCTTGCTCATCGAAATCGCTCCCCCAGATACCCGTATCCTGCCCGATGAGGACAATCTCGCGCACGCCGTTGCAAACGAGCTCGGCGACTTCGTCATCAATCTGCTCGAGCGCATAACTGTGATAGCGTCCGCGTATATGCGGAATCATGCAATACGAGCAAAAACGATCGCAACCATCCGATATCTTGACATAGGCACTGCTTGGATGCTCGTGGCGCAAAAGCTTGGGCCCGCCACCCATAAAACAGTCCTCAACACCGAGCAAGCGATTGACCTCTTCTACAACGCGCTCCTCCTCGCCTGCCGCGAGAAAACCAGCTGCTTCAACGAGCTCGTCTGACAAGGAGTTACCATACCGTGAGGGCATACAACCAGCGACAAGCACCTTGAGCTCTTCGCCAGCAGCATTCTCGTGACCCACGAGACCGAAAATGACCTCAAGGCTTTCCTCGACGGCGCTTGCGAGAAACGCGCAGGTATTGACGATGACCAAATCTGCGTCGACGACATCGTCGACGAGCGAAAAACCGGCGGCGGCGAGACGTGCCTGCATCTTGTCGGTGTCGACCTCATTCTTGGCGCAGCCAAGCGTGACGAATGCGATTGATTCACGAACCTGCACCCTAGCGATAGTTGGTGAACTGCAGCGGAATGCCGTAGTCCTGCTCGCGCAGAAAGGCAATCACTTCTTGCAGGTCATCACGCTTGGGACCGCTCACACGCAGTTTATCGCTCTCGATCTGAACCTTGACCTTGAACTTCTCTGCTTTGATGTCCTTCGAGATACGCTTGGCGACATCCTGCTCGATGCCCTGCTGAACAACGCCCACGGTGCGGATCATGCCGCCGGAGGCATCCTGGGGCGTTCCCCAGCTGAGGGCCTTGAGATCAACCTTTCGCTTGATGAGGTTCGTGTTGAGCACGTCGATGACCTGGCTACTCACGAAGTCACTTGGAGCAAGCACGGTAATGGTCTTCGCACTCTTGTCGAAATCGATCTTTGACCCGGAATCCTTGAGGTCGTAACGCTGTTTGAGACCTTTCTCGGTATTGTTGAAGGCGTTTTCTACCTCCTGCATATCGGTCTCGGAGACGATATCGAAGCTGTTGTCCTTGGCCATGCTCTTCCTTTCGCGCTGATTATTTGGAGGCGGATTGAATGCTGATGAAAAGGCTTCCCGATCCATCGTCGTTCTTGGCGATTTCGATGGGGTTGTCGTTTTCGGTGATGGTGACTGCAGACGGGTTGCTAAAGGTCGCGCTAAACGACTCGGTTACGGGGAACTCGCGTGAGAACTGGCCGCCGACTGCCGTGCCTTTATAGGCATTCGCGCCGTCATAGGTCACCTCGACAAGAGAGGTCTCGCCCTTGGCAACATCGATCTTGATGATGACCGGATTACCGTTTGCCGTCGTGATGGTCTTGTGCGCCGCGTTCTCGCCGTCCGTCGTCATCGTGTCGTTGGTAGCACCACCTTGCACGGGAATAATACCGCTATTGCCGTGACCGGCCGTGCTGATGAGAACCGAGGCCGCAATGATGACGGCGATGACAATCGTGATGACAGCGATGGCGATGAGGCGGGTGCGGCGTTCGCTCAATATCGAGGAGAGAAGACGACGCAGGCGGCCGATGATGTTGCCGTCATCGGCCTGTGCGACATCGTCGCGCTCGGAAGCCCTATCACGTGTGGTCGAGCGACGGCGCGTGCTGCTACGCACGGTTGACTCGCCCGTATCGACATCGATACCAAAAAAGTTGGGAGTGCGCTCTTCGCCGCTACGCGAAAGGTCCTCCGTGGGACGCGCAGTGAAGGTGTCGACCGTTGAGGAACGACGCGTCGAAGTGCCGCTGCGACGCGAGCTCCCCGAACGAGAACGTGATGTGAGAGCAGAACGCGTGGTGGGTTCGAAGCGCCCCGTATCCTCGCGTGCGGGATGAACAGATCTGAAAGAGCCAGTCTGTCGCGTTCCGACTACGCGCACGCTGCCACTACGGTATCGCTCATCATCCTTTGCCAGCGCCTCGTCCTTAAGGTTGCGACTCAACTTGGATGAGCTATCGCCCTCCGCATCACCGCGTCTGCGTTGGGAGCGCTGTGGACGACTGCTGCGCGAAGACTCGCGGCTTGTGGGGCGAGACTTCTCACCGGCAATACGCTCGCCGAAACGACCAACCCCACGACGCGTATTGTTGGCGCTCTGGGCAATTTCGCGATTTGCGCTGAAGGTTTCGTACTCGTTATCGAAGGCCTCAACGATTGCCGCCGAGTCCAGGTCGAGATAACGCGCATACGAGCTGAGCATGCCAATGGCATGTCCGCGTGGTGGATACTGAGAATAGTCACCCGCTTCGAGGGCTTCCAGCATGCGCGCGCGAATGTTGGTGTCTCGCGCAGCCTGTTCAAGCGATATGCCAAGCTCGATACGGCGGCTCATGAGAGCCGACCCGATGCGAGATTCGGATTTCACCTAGCTTCCTCCTGGTCTTGTTCATCAAAGGCACGTAAGGCCTCGAGATCCTCAACACTATCGATAAGGACATCGCGGGCACGCGACCCTTCCTGAGGTCCGACGATTCCCTTGTTTTCAAGCATGTCCATGATACGCCCCGCACGCGCGTATCCAACCTTCAAACGGCGTTGAAGCATGGAAGTGGAGCCTAGTCCGGCGGCAACGACCGCCTCGGCCGCCTCCCAAATAAGCGGGTCGTCATCATCGTCAGCCGCTGAGGCAGAACCCGAAGAGGAGCCTGACCCCGTGGCGATTTGCTGTTGGAGAATCTCGCGATGATATTCGGGCTCGCCTTGCGACTTCAGGTGCTCGACTGTCGAAGCAATTTCCTCCTCGCTTACGAAACAGCCCTGGATGCGCTTGGGTTTGCCCCATTCGGGTTTGGAGAAGAGCATGTCACCGTTGCCGACGAGCTTCTCGGCACCCGACTGGTCGAGGATGACGCGGGAATCGATGTTAGTAGCGACAAGCAGGCCGATGCGGTTGGTGATATTGGCCTTGATCATGCCGGTAACGACATTGCTCGAGGGACGCTGCGTGGCGATGATGAGGTGGATGCCTGCTGCACGTGCGAGCTGGGCAATGCGCACGATGGAATCCTCGACGTCCTTGCCTGCGACCATCATGAGGTCAGAGAGCTCGTCGACGACGATGACGATGAATGGCATCTCATCGGGATGATTCCCATTCTCGTCGGTAAGCTCCCCCTTCTGAATCATCTGATTGTAGAAGCCGATGTTCTTGGCACCGACACCTTCGAAAACCTTGAGCCTGCGTTCCATCTCGGCAACAGCCCACTTGAGGGCGCTTGCAGCCTCCTTGGGCTCGGTGACTGGCGGAACAAAGAGATGCGGGATGCCATTGTAGAGCGACATCTCG
>CABURF010000088.1 GCA_902493755.1 uncultured Coriobacteriia bacterium | reverse complement strand
ACGCTCGATTCCTATATCGAGTATGCCTCCGAGCTCAAGGCGCTTGGCGCCAAGTCCATCTGCATCAAGGATATGGCGGGCATGCTCACGCCGTATCGTACGGAGCGCCTGGTCAACGCCCTCAATCAAGAGGTTGGCCTGCCCGTTCACGTGCATTGCCACTACGTGGGTGGTATGGCTCCGGCCAACTATATCAAGGCAGCCGAGGCCGGCGCTTCGATTGTCGACACCGCATCCGCACCGCTTGCTTTCGGCAACTCCCAGCCGGCTGTCGAGATGATCGTCGCCGCACTCAAGGAGTCCGAGTACGATACGGGTCTCGATCTCGACCTCCTCTTTGAGATTTCGGATTACTGGGAGGAAATGCGCATCAAGAAGGGTTTCAAGCGCGGCATTTCCACGCTTTCTCATATGCGCGTCTACAGCCATCAGGTTCCCGGTGGCATGATGAGCAACCTCGTAAGCCAACTCGAGATTCAGAAGGCGTCCAATCGCATGGACGAGGTTCTCAAGGAGATTCCCCGCGTACGTGCCGAGGTCGGCTATCCGCCGCTTGTCACGCCCATGTCGCAGATCGTCGGCACGCAGTCGGTTTTCAACGTGCTCACTGGTAAACGCTGGTCGGTCATCTCCAAGGAGATGAAGGACTACATCGCCGGTTACTATGGCAAGGCACCCGGCAAGATCGATCCTGCGATTCAGAAAGCCGTGCTCGGCGACGAGCAACCGCTTGCTCCGGACGTTGCCCCCGGCTCGCTTGTCACGACGACCTACGACGAGCTTGCCGAAGAGCTCGGCGATCTCGCCAAGAGCGAGGAAGACGTCCTCATGTACGCCATGTTCCCCAACGAGGCACGTCAGTTCCTCGAGAAACAACGCAAGATCGAGAATACAAACTTCTTAATGAACGATGCCGTGAGCATCACCAAGGAGGAGGACTACGTGGACATTGCACAGATTCGTGACCTCGTGAAGCTTGTCGAGGAGTCCGGAGTCGGAGAGATTACCGTCGAGGAAGCCGGCGCCAAGGTCACCATTCGCACCCCGGGCATGCAGCCTGCTGCCTATGCTCCGGCCCCCGTCGTGCCCCAGGCCGCTTCGGCGCCCGCTGCAGCGGAAGCCCCCGCGCCTGCTGCCGCTTCGACGCGACCGGCGAGCTGGAAGCCCGTTACCGCCCCGATGGTCGGCACCTTCTACGCCGCGCCCTCGCCCGACGCCGATCCCTTCGTAACGGAGGGTGCAACGGTCGCCGCAGGCGAGACGCTGTGCATCGTCGAGGCCATGAAGCTCATGAACGAGATTGCCGCCGAGGAAGCATGCGTCGTACGTGAGGTCTGCATCGACAATGCCGCACCCGTCGAGTTCGGCACCGTCATGTTCTACGTCGAGCCCACCGCCGAGTAGGAAAGGCTCAGATCGCGAATGCTTGACAAGATTCTCATCGCCAATCGTGGCGAAATCGCCCTGCGTGTCGTACGTGCCGCACATGAGCTCGGCATCAAGTGCGTTGTCGTGTACTCGGAGGCGGATCGCGACACGCGCGCTGTCGAGATGGCAGACGAGGGCGTCTGCATCGGTCCGGCGCCATCTGCGCTCTCGTACCTCAACATCCCCAATATCATCGCGGCTGCCAAGATCACCGGAGCGCAGGCCATCCATCCGGGCTACGGTTTCCTTTCGGAAAACGCCGATTTCGCCCGTGCCTGCGCCGATAACGACATCATCTTCATCGGCCCGTCACCCGAGTGCATCGATTCGCTCGGCAACAAGGCGGCAGCCAAGGCAACGATGAAGGAGCTTGGCGTTCCCACGGTACCCGGCAGCGACGGTCCTGTCGATACCGTCGAGGAGGCACGCGCGTTTGCCCACGAAGTCGGTTATCCCGTGCTCATCAAGGCATCGGCAGGTGGCGGCGGTAAGGGCATGCGCGAGGCAAACGACGACGAGGAACTCGAGAAGATGTTCGTCGCCGCGCGCACCGAGGCGGCCAACGCCTTCGGCAATGACGAGGTCTACCTCGAGAAACTCATCCGCCGCCCGCGTCATGTGGAAATTCAGATCATTGCCGACACGCATGGTAACGCCATGCATCTCTGCGAGCGTGACTGCTCGATTCAGCGTCGTCATCAAAAGCTCATCGAAGAGGCACCCTGTCCCGTCATCGACGAGGAGACGCGCCAGGCGATGGGTGAGGCTGCACTCAAGGCGGTACGCGGCGTGGGATACGTCAATGCCGGCACGATCGAGTTCCTGCTCGATACAGACGGCAGCTTCTATTTCATGGAGATGAACACGCGCGTCCAGGTTGAGCATCCGGTTTCCGAGCAGATCACCGGTGTCGACATCATCAAGCAGCAGCTCATCGTCGCTTCGGGTGATCCCATCACCTGCGCTGACCTCGCGCCGATGTCGCCTAAGGCCTGTGCCATCGAGTTTCGCATCAACGCGGAAGATCCGGCGCATGATTTTCGTCCCTGTCCAGGTACTATCACGCGTTTCGACATGCCGGGTGGTCCAGGCGTGCGTGTCGATACGCACCTGCGCGCTGGCGATGCAATTCCGCCTACCTATGATTCGCTCATGGCAAAGCTCATCGTATGGGGCGACACGCGCGAGGAGGCCATTGCACGTGGCAAACGCGCTCTTGACGAGTTCGTCATCGAGGGCGTCGCCACGACGATACCCTTCCATCGCCGTGTACTCGACAACGTGACGTTTAACTCAGGTATGGTGTATACGGACTTCATCGAAACCGAAACGAATGGGGGACAGCTGTGAAGGAAATCGACTATCGCTCCCGGCGTCGTCGAGACTATCATCTCGCTTGCCGCAGCGGAGGTTCCCGGCGTTGCCGGTGTGGGCGCCGCCGGTGCCATCTCGACCATCCGCTCGGCTTTCAATGCGGGCAATGCCATTCCCACCAGCGGCATTCGCATCGAGCCGCTTGGCGATAAGCAAGTTGCCGTCACCATCTCCATCCAAGCGTATTATGGTTATCGTCTCGTCGAGATCGCCGAGAACGTACGCAAGGCCATCGTCGATGCGCTCGCTGCCCAGATTGGCGTCACGGTGACGTCTGTCGATGTGCACGTAGACGCGCTCTCTTTCGAGGCGTAGGTTAACCATGGCCGCACTTCGGCATGAACACACGGCTGCCCGCCGTGAGGCATTGCAGTTACTCTACACCGGTGAGCTTACGGGCCTTCCGCTCGACCAGATTGCTGACGGCAACGAAGCAGAGCTTCTGCTTGTTCCCGAGTGTCCGCAGGGCGTAAGCGATGCCGACCTCGTGGGCGTTGACCTTGTCATCTATGCCTCGACGCTCGTCAATGGCATTGCCGATCATATCGACGAGCTCGACGAGCGTATCGGGTCGACAGCCGAGAACTGGACGCTCGAGCGCATGCCCATCGTCGATCGCAACATCATTCGCATTGCCACATATGAGATTCTCTATTGTGACGAGATTCCCACGGGCGTTGCCATCAACGAGGCCGTCGAGTTGGCAAAGGCTTTCGGGACCGACGAGTCCCCGAAGTTCGTGAACGGCGTCCTGGGCCGCATTGCGAGTGAGGTTTGCGGCGAGGGCGCTACTCAGCCCGATGCAAGCGCGCTTGAGTTGCGGGCTTCGATAGATGAGGTATGACGATGTCAGAGAGTTCCAAGGAAACATTTGGCGAGGTTCGAGCACGGCTCGATGAGATTGTCTCCGAGGTGCGTAGCAAGGACGTCTCTCTCGAGAAGAGCCTCGACCTCTACGAGGAGGCTATCAAGCTCGGCAATCGCTGTGCCGAGCTCATCGACAAGCCCGATTACACGGCGGCCGAGATTGCCGAGGCCAACGATGTGGTCGAAGCTGGTCAAGAAGAGGGCCCCGAGATTACGATCTAACATCGAAGATCGGACAGGATTTGACTGAGAAGATTCTGGATACGATAGATTCGCCCGCTGACCTTGCCGATTTGAGCTACGAACAGCTTAATCGTCTGGCCTTCGAGCTACGTGCCGAGATGATTGCGGCGACTTCGCTGCATGGTGGGCACCTTGCGCCATCACTTGGTAGCGTCGAGCTCATCATCGCGTTGCATCGTGTGCTTGATTGCCCACGTGACCGTCTCGTCTTCGACGTTGGCCATCAAGCGTACGCCCACAAACTCTTGACGGGGCGTCGCAAGCAGTTCAAGACCTTGCGCACGTATGAGGGCATTTCCGGATTTCCCAAGATTACCGAGAGTGAATACGATGCCCATGATTCGGGTCATGCATCCGATTCGCTCTCGACGGCGCTTGGCTATGCCCTCGCGCGTGACCTTGACGGATCGGATGCGACCATCGCCGCGCTCATCGGCGACGCCTCGTTTACGGGCGGCATGGCGCTTGAGGCGCTCAACGACATCGGTCGTGCCAATACGCCACTGCTGATCGTGCTCAACGATAACGGCATGTCCATCTCGCCTAATGTCGGTGGCTTTTCGACCTACCTTGCCAAGGTGCGCATGTCGGACCAGTACACGCAACTGCGCAATCACGTCGAGGAGGCCTTCAACGCGAGTGGCACACTCGGCCGCTTGCTCATGCGCGGCGGCAACGCCGCGAAGGAGTCATTCAAGCAGTTCGTACTTCCCGGAGCGACCTTTCTTGAGGGCATCGGTGTTACGTATATCGGTCCGGTGGATGGGCATGACATCCAGACGCTCGAGGAGATTCTTCGCGACGCCAAGGAGCTCGAGGGTCCCGTTGTCATCCACGCGGTGACGATGAAGGGCAAGGGTTATGGCCCCGCCGAGAAGAATCCCGCGCTCTTTCATGGCGTGGGCCCCTTCGATATCGCATCTGGTACGCCCAAACCCAAATCGAACACGGATCCCACTTGGACGCAGGTTTTCTCCGATGAGCTTCTTAAGCTCGCCGATGAAGATTCCTCGATCGTTGCCATCACGGCGGCGATGGCGAGCGGCACGGGGCTTTCCGCTTTTGCGAAGGCCTATCCCGAGCGTTTCTTTGACGTTGGCATAGCCGAGGAACATGCCGTTGGCATGGCAAGTTCGCTTGCGCTCGCCGGCAAGAAACCCGTCGTCGCCATCTATTCGACTTTCATGCAACGCGCCATCGACCAAGCTATCGTCAATGTTGGCCTGCAGAATGCGCATGTCATCTTCTGCCTTGATCGAGCGGGGCTCGTGGGTGATGATGGCCCCACGCATCATGGCGTCTTCGACCTCGTCTATTTGCGCATGATTCCTCATATGCGCATTCTTGCCCCCTCAAATGACGAGGAACTGCGCATGGCCTTGCGTTGTGCCGTGGAGCTCGAAGGGCCCGTGGCCATCCGCTATCCACGCGGTAACGCCCCCGTGGCCTCGGATGCATGCGAACCATGGCAGGAGGGAGATGCCGTCAAGGTCAGGGACGGCGCCGATGGGGCGCTGCTTGCCCTGGGCCGTATGGTCGATGTTGCGCGTAAGGTGGCCGAGATAGCTGCGCATCAGGGTGTCGAGCTTTCCATCTGGGACATGCGCTGGGCCAAACCCATCGATGCCGACGCGCTGCGCGACGCTGCCCGCACGGGTCACGTCTTCACGCTCGAGGATGGCGTCATTACGGGAGGATTTGGCTCGGGCGTGCTCGAGCTGCTTTCCGATATGGGCGAGAGTTGCTCGGTTAGACGCTTCGGCATCCCCGACACCTTCGTGACCCAAGGTTCGGTCGACAAGCTCTTCGACGTGCTCGGTCTCGATGCGGAAAGCATCAGTGCCGAGGTGCTCGCAGCGTGCCAATCCTAGAGGTTGCCCATGCGACTTGACGAGCTTCTCGTAGAGCGCGGGCTTGCATGTGA
>CABURF010000087.1 GCA_902493755.1 uncultured Coriobacteriia bacterium | reverse complement strand
TGGCGACAAGTAGCACCATGGGCTCGTAGGACATGACCTGCACGGTCTCGCGCTCGGCACCGAGATCTGCATACGGAGAGCGCGAGGAATAACCGGCAAGGATAAAGAACAGCGCACCGAGCGTCTGGATGAAGACGCAGAGCAGGAAGTTACCGCCGGCAAAGAACACCATGCCGGAGAGCACGATGAAGATGAGGTAGAGCCAGACGTAGAGATCCTGCGCACCGTTAACGGTGACATCCTCCTTGGCGAGAAGCTTGCGGAAGTCCCACCAGGGCTGAAGGAGCTTGGGGCCTACGCGACCCTGCATGCCCGCGGTGATCTTGCGGTCTAGGCCAGCAAGGATGCAGCCGATAAAAGGCGCAACGATGAGGAACGCAAGCACGCCGATGATTGACCAGATCGAGAAGCCAAAGATCTCCATTACTGGTTCCCCCCTTCACTGCTCGAGCTACCGGAGCCCTGTGCATCCGAAGACGAGCTCTGGACGAACATCTGGATGAAAAGCGTATCCATGAGGTCATCCATGTCCTCGATGCCTATCTCCTTGAAGGCGTCCTTGTTCTGTTCCCAAGACTGACGGTAGTACTCGTAGTATTGCTGGTAGGTGGTGAAGTCGATGTTGTTCTGCTCCCAGAGGCTACCCTCGTAGGAATCATGCGCTGCGGAAATCCCCACAAGCGTGTCTTTTTCGGCAGCTGCCGACTGCACGACGAAAGCAAAGGAACTGAAGATAAGCGTAAGGGAAATGACAATGCCGATGAGCACCATCTTGCGTTCGCCGAAGATGTCGTTCATGTACCAGTTGCGCTGCGTGGCGGTGCTAACCCCGTTAAAGGAATTGCGGAAGGTGCGGGCGTTCTCATCCACGCCAACACCCGAGAGATAAACCGGCGCAATGCGCTTCTTGGTGTTTCCGGAGAAGCCGAGGAAGATGATGGCAATGACAAGCGCGATGACCGCCATGATCCACAAGTCGCCGATGGGTATGGCATTCGAGGCAACACCGAACATGGTCTGCAGGTACGGAGCTACGACGGACACCGAGATAAGCGGGAATCCGATGCAGCAGCCAACGGTGAGAACGGTCATGAGGCCAAGACTCGCCCATTCGCTGCGAAAGACGGTGAGCTCGACATCCTGAGCATCGTTGTTGGCGATGGCAAGGATCTTGCCGAGCCATTTGGTCCAGAACATGAAGGTCGCAGCTGATCCGAAGACGAGCAGAACGAGCAGGATGACGTTCTCGGATTGCGCGAAGGATTGCAAGGCCGCCCATTTCGAAACAAGCATGCCGAAGGGTGCGATGAACATGCCCATTATGCCGATGGCCATGAGACGGGCAAGGCGCGGCATGCGCTCGAAAAGGTCGTCCATGTCCTCGATATTGCGGCTGCCGATGTGATGCTCGGCAGTGCCCACGCACAGGAAAAGCAGCGACTTGGCAACTGCATGGAAGATGAGCAGGAAGATGGCGGCCCAGATCGCGCCATCAGTGCCGACACCGGCACAGGCAACGATGAGACCAAGGTTCGAAATCGTCGAATACGCGAGCACGCGCTTTGCGTTGGATTGACTGATGGCCGCAAGCGCGCAGAACAGGAAGGTCGCGATACCGACAGTCATGACAAGGAAACCGGGGATGCTAAATCCGAGACACGGAGAAATCTTGATGAGGAGGAAGACGCCGGCCTTGACCATGGTCGAAGAGTGCAGCAGTGCTGACGGCGCCGAGCAACCAGCTCTGGAAGGGCATCTGGGCCGCCTTGGTAAATGCCGCGAGCGAGAATAGCAGCAAGGGCGCATAGGTGACAAATGCCATGCCACTTGACGCCAGGGAGAGCGTCGTGGAAATGAATACATCAAGCTCCATCGTGCCGTAGAAGCTGCCAACCCAGACCAAGGCGATGGAGAATGCGATGCCGCCAATCAGGTTGAGCATAATCTGCAAGAAGGAGTTATCGATGGCTTCCTTGGTGCGCGTGTACCCGATGAGGGCAAACGAGCAGACAGTGGTAATCTCCCATGCGCAAAGCATCCAGGTGAGCGCATTGGAGAAGACGATTGCGAACATGGCGCCAAGGAAGGCGAACATGACCGAGAAGAAGATGTTGCGACGGTCGGAGCCAGCGTTGTGAGCCTCATGCACGCGCATGTAGCCCAAACCGTAGACGATAATGCCCGAGCCGACGATACCGATGATGAGCGCCATGATGATCGAGAAGTTGTCGATGTAGAGCTCGTTGGCAACGGTGATGTCATGCGCTACCGCGAGGTCGAGATAGGTCGCCAGACCAAGCTGGATAACGGCGAGCACGACGGCAAGCGGCTTCTTGTAGTAGACGCCCTTGACGAAGATGTAGAGGCACAAGATGACCTCGATTGCGAGCGCAACGTAATCGATGACCATCGCGGCGGTATCGCTGACGGGAAACACATGAGTTTCCGGTGACAGGAACTGCACCGCACAGAAGATGCTACCGCAAGCGATAACGAGCGCGCCTATAACGGTGATATAGCTACGCGCACGGTCGTTGCGCACGAACATCAAGACGAGAGCGACGAGCACGGGAAACAGGATAAGAAACGCCGTCGTCGCTATTCCGATATTCATCAAGACACCCCTCCTCCGGATGTTGACGGCCGAGCCGAAAGTGACAGAGCCAATTTGACCACTTTAGTTCAGTGGAGAGTCTTTTGGTTAAGAAAAACGGTGAGCGCGTCCAATGCTCTCCCCTAGCGTATGCAGCTTCTAGATAACACCAGGAAAGCCGAGCTGGCGCAGCGCCTCGAAAAGGACGATGTTTGCCGCGTTTGAGAGGTTGAGGGAAACGGCGTCGGGATCGGCCGGGTCACTGAGCGGGCCCGGCGTCGTGACGGGTGAGAGTCCCTCGCGCTCGATCATGGGAATGCGCAGGCAGCGCTCGGGATGTGCCGCAAGCACATCGGCATCGATGCCAACGGATTCACGGCCAAACATGAGATAGTCGCCATCCGCATAGGAAACCTCGTGATAGTACGCATCCGCACGCTTCGTGAACATCCAGAGATTCGCATCAGGATTTCGAGCAAGGAAGTCATCGTAGCCGTCGTAGGTGAGCAAGTCGATCTCATGCCAGTATCCCATGCCGCTGCGACGCACCATGCGGTCGTCGAGCGAGAAACCGAGCGGACCTATGAGATGCAGGCGCGTGTTGGTGAGAACGCAGGAGCGGCCGATGGTTCCCGTATTGGCGGGTATCTCGGGCTGAAACAAGACGACGTTGAGCATGCTGTATATCTCCCCTAGAGCACGAGTTCGAGCGTGGAGCCCGAGCGTGTCTTCGTGATCTGTATCTGACGGGCGATGCGCTCCTTGAGATCGGGAACGTGACTGATGATTCCGATCATGCGGTCATCGGAGCTGAGCTTGTCGAGCACCTCGATGGCAAGCTGGCAGGTCTCCTCGTCAAGTGTACCAAAGCCCTCGTCCACGAACATCGCATCGATGTACATGCCGCCAGCCTGCGCCATGATGACGTCCGAAAGGCCGAGCGCGAGCGCAAGCGAGGCAAGGAAGGTCTCACCGCCGGAAAGCGTCTCGGAAGGACGCATCGAACCGGTGTAGCGATCGAGGACGTCGATTTCGAGACCCGCGATCGAGCGCCTATTGCGTCCAACATCACGGTGTGCAAGGCTATAGCGGCTTGCCGACATGACATGCAAGCGCTCGTTTGCCGCATTCAGCACTTGGTCGAAGTAAGCGCCCTGCACGAAGGTCTCAAAGGCAACCTTGCCTAGACTGCCCGCAAGCTTGCCTGCGGCCAGGCGCGCGAGCAGATCGATGGAGGTGAAGCTCTCCTCGAGCTGCGTGACATGTTTCTCGCCTTGCTCGAGGGCCGCGAGACAATCCGCATGGCGAGCCACGAGCGTTTGCATGGACGTGAGCTTGTTCGCAAGGGCATCGCTGCGTCGCGCGAGCTCGGCACGTCTCTCGCGTAGCTCCGCAAGATCAGGACTTTCCTGCTCTCCTTGCGCCTCGTGGGCAGCTTTGAGCTTCGCTTCCTGCTCGGATTGCGTGCGCACGAGCTTCTCGGCTGCCGCACGCGCGGTCTCGAACTCATCCTCCATCTGCACCAGGCGTTTTTTCAAGACCGCCAACGCCTCCTCGGCAGCCTTTTTGCTCGAATGCGCAAGTGCCGCAAGACGCGTCTCGAAGCTCGTCTGGGTCTGGGCGAGTTCGAGGTTGAGCTGCATGACATGCTCCTGCAGCTCATGTTCTTGCTTGGCGAGCGTGTCAATTGCATCGCGCATGCTCGCAATCTGCGTCCCGAGCTCACGTTGGCGTTCTGCATCCGCGGCGCATGCCCTCTCGTCGGCGGCAAGCTCGTCAAGCGCGCTGCCAACCTGGTCAAGTTGCATACGCAGCGCATGCTCGAGATCGTCGGGCGTCTCGTCAAGAGATGCCTTGACGCGTGCGGCGAGCGCATCGCGGCCAGCCTGCACGTGAGCCGAAACCGAAGCCGCCTGGATGGCGCATTCATCGCGACGGACACGTGCCTCGTCAAGCTGACCGGCAAGTTGCTCAACTTGCGCATCGCTTGGCGCCTCGGTGCTGCGCTGCGCGAGCTGCGGATGCTCGATTGAGCCACACACCGGACAGGGCGCGCCCTCCTCGAGCGAATCGGCAAGCATACCCGCGCGATCGGCGTTATAGAGGCGCTGGGCCTCGAGCAGCTCCGCACTCGCATGGGCAAGCGCGTCTTCCGCATGGGAAAGCTCGCCATGACGCACACGCAGCTCGTCTTCGAGTACAAGCTGACGCTTGCGCAGCGCCTCTAGTTCGGTGAGTTCGCGCTGCGATGCCTCCAGGCGCTCACGCATGGCTGTATGGCGCGCCACCCGCACTTCGATATCCGCAAGCGTCGCCTGCTCCGTAAGGGCCGCCTCGAGCTTGACACGAGACTGCTCGAGCTGCGTGCACGCCTTCTCGAGCGCAGCCTGCGTCGTATGCTGGTTACGCTCGATTGTGGCGAGCCTCGTGCGCTGCGTTTCGAGCGCATCGTAATCGCCAAGCGACGCATCGAGCGTATGCAGGTGCGCTCGCAGCTCATCACGCTGTGGAGCCTGAGCAACCAGCTCATCGCGCAGGGCAACGGCATTGGCTATGCGCGCGGCGTTGCCATCAAGCCACTCACGGGCCTCACGGGCGCTTGTGCGTGCCTTTTCGAGCGTCTCGGCCGCGCCAAGCGAGGTGTCGACTGCAGCCACGGCTTCCCGAACCTGCGAAAGCTCTCCCTTGAGCGTATCTATACGCGCGTTCTCATCATCGAGCGCAAGCCTGAGCAGGCTTTCGAACTCTTGTGCGTGCACGGCATGGTCGGACATGGCCATGAGCTCGTCGTATCTGGCGAGGAGCTCTTCATCACAAGGGGGCGCAATGCGCGCAATTTCCGCTTCGAGTCCCGTACGTGCAGTGTTCATGTCCGTCTCGAGCAGACGGCGCCTCTCGTCGAGAAGGTCCTGGATGTACGCATAAGGCTGCGTACCGAATATCTTGCGGAACAAGGTCTCGCGTTCCTTGGTCTTGGCATTGAGCACTGCGGCAAAATCATTCTGCGAGATCATGACGATGCGACTGAACTGCTCTGCATCGATTCCCAGAAGGTCACTCACCCGATCCGTAACATCCGAATCACGCGACGCAAGCGAGACACCACCGGTGACGTCCTCGAAAGAGGCCTCCGCGCCAATCTCGCGCAGACCCTCGCCACGCTTCTTGGGACGGGTCTGAGCAGGGGCACGATACACGCGATACTCGCGGCCGGCGTGCTCGAAGACAAGCTCGACATAGGTGAGCGTTTCAGCCG
>CABURF010000086.1 GCA_902493755.1 uncultured Coriobacteriia bacterium | reverse complement strand
AAGTCGCCGCCTTTTGCGAGATGTACTTCGATGACGCGGTTCTTACAGAGGACATGCGTGTGGGCGAGGCGGGTGCCGGGTTTGTCAATCTAATGAAGAATTTCGAGATGGAACGCTGTCTCATAGTTGCGCAGTGCATTGGCTCGGCGCAGGCGGCCATGGACGATGCAGCTGCATACGTGAGCCAGCGCGAGACGTTCGGTCATCCGATTTCGGGTTACCAGCTGATTGGTCTCAAGCTTACCGAGATGGAAATTGCCCTGCAGAATAGCCGCAACATGCTTTACAGGACACTGTGGAAGATGGAGAGGGGCGAATCAGTCCGTATTGATTCGGCGCTTCTCAAGTATTACGCGGGCAAGGTCTGCACACAAGTTGCCTCCGATGCCATCCAGATCTTTGGCGGGCTAGGTTATACGGACGAGACACGCGTCGGTCGCATTTGGGTCGATTTGCGTGGTATGCAAATTGCCGGTGGTACGGACGAGATTATGGTTCATATCGCTGGTCGCCAGCTAGCGAAGAAGTATGCCAGAAAGTGACGATACGGGTTGGAAAGCTAGGTGATGCTCCGTGAATATCATCGTTGCTCTGAAAGTTGTTCCTGATGACCAGGATATTATTGCGGGAGAGGACGGGTCTCTGGATCTCTCCAAGACACGTCCTGTCATTTCCGAATACGATGCTAATGCTATTGAGGCGGCTGCCAAGCTAGCCGAATCGCAGGGTGATTCAGTCGTTAGGGTCGTGACGGTCGGCCCTGCCTCGATTGACGACTCGAAACTCAAGAAAAACATATTGGCTCGCGGAGTAGACGAACTGTTTGTGGTTGCTGACGATGCGGCATCTGCTCTGGACACCTATGCGACGGCGACCGTGATTTCAAAGCAGATAGCGTCGATTGGCGATTTCGACATCGTCATATGTGGCGATGGGTCCGCCGATAACTATGCACAGCAGGTTGATGTCCAGCTTGCCTGGCTTCTGAATGCCCCGTCCGTCAATGGTGTTGTCTCAATCGAGGCAAAGGATGGATGCTTCCTCGTGACTCGGAGGCTCGAAGACACAATCGAGGAAGTCGAACTTCCCATGCCGTGCGTTGTAGCCGTCTCTCCGGATGTGGCGATACCGCGTATTCCAGGCATGAAGGACATTCTTCAGGCCGGAAAGAGGCCCATGAATGTGAAGCCTCTTATTGACGACATACCTGCTTGCGGTGTCGAGGTCGTTTCTGTTTGTACGCCGGCGCAGCACGAACGTAAGCGCGAGATTCTCAACGCGGATGCCGATGGTGCCATTGAGCGATTTGCCATGGCTCTAAAATCCGCTTGCCAGTAGAAGGGAGGCAGCTATGAAAGCACTTGTCATCGCAGAACATGCCGATATCGCTGCACATCTTGCGGCAGGCGCCCGTGCGTTAGCCAACGAGGTTGCAGTTGTGACGATTGGCTCAGAGGCCCCTATCGCCTTTACTTCTGATGCGGCCTATCACATCACGGTTCCCAAAGGCGCCATTGCCGATGACGCTTCCGAGACAATCTATGGTCTACTCGAGGACGTGAGCGTTGTTATTGCTGAGCCGACTCGTCGCATGAAGACCGTGATTGGTAGACTTGCGGCTTCGAAGATGACTTCCGTCATCACGGATGCAGTTTCAATTCAGGGGACAATGGCTACGTCGTTATACTTTGGCGGCGTGGGGCAGATCACGCGCGAAGCGAAAGGCGAAATATCCTTCTTTACTGCCAGCCCATCTACGTTTGGTGATGTCGAACCGAATGGTGCTTGTGAGAAAGCTGAGGAGCTTGACTGGGTGAGCCCCACTCATACTGCAAGGCTCGTTTCCAGCTGTCCGCTTGGGGATGCGGGCGAAGATTTGAGCAAATGCGATGTGGTTGTTGGCGCGGGTCGTGGCTTTTCGGAAAAATCGGACCTCGATATGGCTCGGGATCTTGCAGCTAAACTTAATGCCGGTTTAGGATGCTCGCGCCCCCTGGCCGAGGGCACGCAATGGCTTCCGGCACAAACCTATATAGGCGTATCGGGGCTCATGCTCTCTCCCAAAGTCTATGTCGCGCTCGGCATATCCGGGCAGATGCAGCATATGGTGGGTGTCAATCGCAGCGATGTGGTGTTTGCCGTCAACAAAGACGAGAATGCCCCCATTTTCAAGCAATGTGATTACGGGCTCGTGGGAGCCATTGAGGACGTAATCCCAGCACTTGCCACACTCCTTTAGGTAATCACCCGGTGCATCCCTCCTTTGCCCGGGAATACCATATGCCCCGCGCCGATACCGTGGCGCGGGGTACCCCCGATACATATTCGAAAACGATGGGAAAGGACATGAAGTGCAGGAAGTCGATTTCGATGCAATCGTAGTCGGTGCTGGTTGTGCTGGCTCGATTGCCGCGTACGAACTTGCTCATGCAGGCAAGTCGGTGCTCCTTGTCGAAAGGGGCAACTTTGCCGGCTCGAAGAATATGACAGGCGGACGGCTATATGCCCATTCACTGCGCACCGTCCTTTCGGACTTTGAGTCCGAGGCCCCGCTCGAGCGCAGAATTACTCATGAACGAATATCGCTCATGTCCGGTGAATCCAACTTTGCGATTGATTTCACGTCAGGTGACATGCGTAACGAAGCATACGCGTCGTACTCGGTTCTGCGTGGGCCATTTGACCAATGGCTTGCAGGCAAGGCAGAACAAGCAGGCGCCGAGGTCATATACGGTATTCCTGTTGAGGAGCTGACTAGAGATGAGACGGGACGTGTTAGCGGTATTCGTGCTGGTGAGGACGAGATTAGCGCGAATGTAGTCATATTGTGCGATGGGGCAAATTCACTTCTTGGCGCTGGGGCGATTGGCTCGGCTAGTCTGGCTTCTCAGTACGCTGTTGGTGTCAAGCAAGTCTTTCAACTTGATGAACAAACTATCAATGATCGGCTGCTCTGCGCTCCCGGAGAGGGTGCGGCATGGCTTTTTGTTGGCGATGTTTCTGACGGGGTCTTTGGCGGGGGCTTCATGTATACCAATAGAGATAGCATCTCCTTGGGCGTGGTAGCCGGCATCGAAGCGTGCGCCACGAGTGGTGGAAAACCCGTCTATCAAATGCTCGAGGATCTTAAGCGCCATCCGGCAGTTGCTCCCCTTATTAGAGATGCAAAGGTCGTTGAGCATTCTGGACACATGATACCTGAGGGTGGGTTGACGGCCATGCCGTCCTTGGTCGGGGATGGCGTGATGCTTGCTGGTGATAACGCCATGATGTGCATTAATCTCGGTTACATGGTTCGTGGTATGGACTACGCCATTGCTGCGGGAAGCATGGCGGGAAAACAGGCGGCATGTGCCATCGATGCAGGGGATACCTCAAAAAAGGGGCTGTCCGGATATATTGATGCGCTCGAGGATTCTTTTGTGATGAAAGACTTGCACCAATTTGCTGATGAGCCTGCTTTTCTCGAAAGCTTTGACAGGATGTTCGGTGCCTATCCGAAGGCGGCGTGTGATTTTATGGATGCCTTGTTCCTTGTCGACGGATCTCCTGTCAGACCCATGAAGACAAAGATTAAACCTATCGTCAAACAATTGGGTTTCATGAATGTGATGAAGGATATGAGGGGAGCGATGAAGACCCTATGAGAGAAGACGATGCGCTTTCCAATATTGACGAATATCTTGCAGCTAACAAGTACGAAATTGATGAGGACAACCCGCATATCACTTTGATCGACAATCCGCCTGATGATGAATTTGACAAGCTGGTTCGAGTTTGTCCGGCGGCACTTTATAGGCGTGGCGAAGATGAGGAGAAGTCCTTTGACTACGCGGGGTGTCTCGAATGCGGCACTTGTCGGATCGCATGCGGTCAGACGATTGTCAAGCAATGGACATATCCGCAGGCGACCATGGGTGTTGAATACCGGTTTGGCTAGGCGAACTAATCTGTGGATAAGCGAAGGTGAGGACATCGATGACTAAGTTTATTTCCGCGGCTGAGGCCGCATGCCTTATTCCTGACGGAGCCACTGTGGGCCTTGCGGGCATGGGGCTTTCCGGCTGGGCCGAAGAGATTGGCCGTGCTATCCGGGACAACTTCAGAGAAACCGGGCATCCGTGCAACCTTAATTTGAAGCAGGGCTGTGCCATGGGCGATTGGAAGGAGCGCGGTGTCACCGTGCTCGGAGAGGCGGGCCCCGGTCTTGTCACGCGCTGGTCTGGCGCTCATATTGGCTCCGCCTTTGCGCTCAACAAGCTGGTCCAGTCGGGCGATATCCAGTGTCACTGCCTTCCTCAGGGGGTGATTATCAATCTATGGCGTGAAATTGCTGCTGGACGTCCGGGACTCCTTACGAAGGTCGGACTCGGCACCTTTGTTGATCCGCGTGTGGAAGGCGGAAAGATGAACGATGTGACCGAGGATGATCTGGTAGAGCTTGTTGAGTTCCAGGATGAGGAATACCTTTTCTACAAGAGCTTTCCACTCGATGTGGCGCTGTTGCGCGGCACTGTTGCCGATGAGAATGGCAATATCACCTTTGACCACGAGAGCGTCATGAACGAGGGGCTTGCCGTGGCATCTGCTGCGAAGAACAGCGGGGGTATCGTTATTGTCCAAGTCGAGTATCTTGCCAAGAAAGGTACGCTCAACCCCAAGGACGTTCAAATCCCCGGCATTCTCGTTGACTATGTTGTTCAGGCGACGGATAAGGACTGCTGCTGGCAAACCGAGGGCGTTTACTTCGAACCGGCCTTCTCGGGGCAGATTAAGAAGCCACTTGATCAACTTCCTGTGATTGATCTCTCCCCGCGCAAGGTCATCTGTCGCCGCTGTGCGCTCGAGATGCTTCCTGACAGCGTTGTGAACCTGGGCGTTGGTATTCCAGCCGATGTTGCCTCCGTTGTTGCCGAGGCGGGCTTTTCCGATTCTATTACCATTACTGCCGAGGCAGGTGGCATAGGTGGCGTGCCGGCAGCATTGCCCAATTTTGGTAGTAACTACAATGCTGAAGCGATTATTTCGCATAACGCCATGTTCGATTTCATCGATGGCGGCGGACTTGATATCACTGTTCTTGGATTGGCCGAGTGCGATCGTCATGGCAACGTTAACGTATCAAAGTTTGGCAACCGTCTATCGGGCCCTGGTGGTTTCATTGACATAACCCAGAGTGCCAAGAAGGTCATTTTTGCTGGAACCTTTATGGCGAAGAGCAAGGAAGTTGTCGAGGATGGAAGACTGGTCATCCAGGAGGAAGGCAACGCCAAGAAATTCGTTGACGATGTACAGCAAATCACTTTTGCTGGCTCGAGCGTCAGGCCTGATCAGGAAATTCTGTATGTGACCGAGCGCTGCGTCATGTGTCTTATTGATGGGCAGATGACTGTCACCGAGATTGCGCCGGGCGTAGATGTCAATCGCGATGTCATAGGTCAGATGGACTTTAAGCCTGTCATCTCATCTGATTTGAAGATTATGGACCCTGCCCTGTTCTGTGCGCAATGGGATGGGCTAGCTGGGATACTGGGAAGTTAGACTTCGCAGACGGGAGATATGTAGTGGCGATTCGATATTCTGCTGCTCCCAATGCCGATGGATTTGGAGCGCGTGCTTCGGACTTGCACGAACATCCCCTTCTTGATCCCCTTGCGTTGGGTGCTGCATCTGCACCAGATAAGGTACTGGTTGTTTCGGAGGAGTCTTCCATGACATATGGCGAGGCCCATCTCCTCACGCGCGCCTTGATTCGCTTTCTCTCTTTCGAAATCGGGCTTGCTCATTTGGATACGATAATCGTGTACTTGGCAAATAGGCTCGAAGTTCCTTCGATTGTTGTCGCGGCGGATGCATTGGGATTGAGGGTAGTAATGCGGCCGCCTTACGCTCTTGGAG
>CABURF010000085.1 GCA_902493755.1 uncultured Coriobacteriia bacterium | reverse complement strand
ACTGCCTACGCAGACGAGGCGACCATCTTCTCCCAAAAGCTCACGAAGCTTGTCGCCGGAGAATCCCCGGCTCTCACGGAGACCATCGAGGCAGCGTTCTCCGACGCCCTCAACAGCGCCAAACGCGAGGCGTTCGTTGATGAGTCTCGTGCCGAGGATTTCTATTTCGCTCAAAACGGATCGGGACGTTGCACCATCACGTCTGTTGCGATGATGGTACGCCGCGCCGCCTTCCTCGATGGTAGGCCGGATTGGCAAGAGCTTGGCCTTGCCTCGGTCACTGCCGATGGCTGGTGTTCCGCCGGCGTCAAATGGAACTTCGAGACAGCGGGTTACGATATCGGCGTCATCGACGTCGCAGGTACCTCCGATGCGTTGCGTGAACTCCTCGACGAGCATCCCGAGGGCATCGCCGCATACGACCCGAACGTTCCCCACGCCGTTCTTCTGACGGACTACGACGAGGAGACCGACACCTTCTTCTGTGCCGATCCCGCCAACTACAAGGCCGGATCACGCATCCCACTTGCCGAATCGTGGAATGGCGTGTGCCGCGGTTCGAGCCAATCACGTGTCGTGGCAGGCCTTACGCGTGCCTGGGTCATCCAGTAAGCTGAATGCAAAAGCGAGCCTATAAGCCGGGTTCTGTCTTCTAAGACGATCATTTATCTAGGAGTACCGTTACCGGCACCCTCCAGCAGGCAACCCGGATGCGAGTCGGGTCAACTCATGGCATCCCTATTTGCCCTTGCTCCGGATGGGGTTTGTCAAGCCGCCGCGTCACCGCGACGCTGGTGCGCTCTTACCACACCGTTTCAGCTTTTCTCCGTGCATGCACGGAGTCTTCTTTTCTGTGACACTGTCCGTCGGGTCACCCCGCCCGGCCGTTAGCCGGCATCCTACCCTGCGGAGCCCGGACTTTCCTCATCACCCACACCTCTTCATGCGAAGAGGCGGGTGCCGCGATCGTCCAGCCCACTTTTGCGCGCTTGATTATAGCGTATGCAATCGGACGGTTGCGAAAGGATAGACGAGGGATGGGGATGCCATTTTGGAGCGCCTGGGTTTCGAAGCGGAAAAATGGCATCCCCATCCCTCGTCCCCGTCAAATATCCATGTTCACTGAATCGGGAACCTCGAACATCTTGTGACGGCTCGTCTCGCCACGTACGCAGGTGACGGAACTCTTGGGAACATCAAAGAAGGAGGCGATGAGTGCCACCGCCTCCTTCGTAGCCTTACCTTTTTCCGGGGCTGACTTGACCTTTACCTCGAGCTCGCGCTGGCCATCTGCCCCCGCACGCCATCCGACAACCTCTGCACGCCCGGATTTGGGCGTGACATGCACGGGTAGGCGCATGAAACTCATCCCTACTTTTCGCCGTCAGGCATGATGGAGGGAATGTTGATCTGCGGAATCTGCTGAGTCGTAAGACGCGGCAACTCGTCTTCATCGATGGTGGGCACGCCATCCACACGGTCGTGCGCACCACGCGTCTTGAGCTTGGGGAGCTCTGCCTCGACCTGAGCTTCGGTCACACCCTGCGTAGTGAGGTTATTGAACTCCTCCTTGGCGTGGGCAGCGAAACGCTCGAGCATGTCGAGGTACTGCTCGCGGAACTTCTGGGCATAATCATCGAGCGCTTTGATCTCATTGTCGATGGCCGCCTTCTTGGCCAGGGACTCACGGATAAACTCGCGGGCCTTCGCCTCGGACTCATGGTAGATGCGATCGCCCTCGATGCGCGCGTCCTCCTTGATTTGTGCGGCGCTGCGCTGGGCGGATATGAACGCCTCTGCGATAGCGTTATCGAGCTTGTTCTTCTCGCCGAGCTGCTCCTGCATGGGTTCAAGCTTGGCCTCGGCCTCCTCGGCACGGACAGTCATGGCAGCGAGACGGCCCTGGGCAATCTCAAGCTCGCTACGCAGCTCACGCTCGACAAGACTGGCCTGCTCGAGCTCGGCGGGCGACGTGAGCGATGCAGCACTTGCCTCGGCAAGCTCCTCGCGCGTCTTGGAGAGCTCGTCCTTTGCCTCCTTGAGCTCGGACTCGAGCTCCTCGATCTGCTTGTTCATCGCATCGACCTCGTTGGCGACGCGCTCGAGGAAGACGTCGACCTGTCCAACGTCATAGCCGCGCAGTGCGTGCTCGAACCCCTCGTCCTGGATATCCTGCATCGTGATGGCCATGTTTAATCTTCCTTTCCTACAGGAGCGCGGCGATGAGCCGGCCCACCAGCTGCACGACGATAATCGCGAAAATCGGACTTATGTCAAGCATACCGCCAATAGGCGGAATTATACGCCTAAAGACATTGAGAAAGGGATCGCAAATGCGACCGAGCGCGCGGTAGATGTCACCAACCCATCCGGATTGGTGATTGGGAAGCCAGCTCATGAGAATGTAGATGAGGATAACCGCAACGTATAAGTCGCAAATGCCCAGCAAGAGCGAGCGCAGAAAGATAAGTGTCGAGGAAATCATGCGCCTAGCTCCTTCGATCGATGCGCCGCCGCGGCGACGCCATCCTTCAATGCCTCCTCGATGCCTGCCGCGCGCATGGCGTCAAGCGCGGCGACTGTCGTGCCGCCAGGACTGCTGACGGCATCGATGGCGTCGGGAAGGCTCTGTCCCGTTTCGATGACCAGACGCGCAGTGCCGAGCATGGTCTGCAAGATGAGCTCCCGTGCATCTTCATAGCGCATCCCCAGACTACTCGCTGTCTGTGCGATGGTCTCTGCGAAAAGCTCGAAGTAGGCAGGGCCCGAACCACTCACGGCGCAGACGATATCCTGCTCGGACTCGTCCACGATAATGGCCTGGCCCATGCTAGCAAAGAGCGCGCGCGCGAACTCGCAGTCCTGCTCGCTTGCGACGCTACCTGCGCTTACTGCGGACATGCCGCAGCCGCACAGAAGCGGCGTATTGGGCATGACGCGCACGACGGGGACATCGGCACCGAGCACGTACGAAATTTTACTCGTGGAGACACCTGCGGCGATGGATATGACGAGGGTCGCAGCATCGATGCCCGCGTCAACAAGCTCTGCGCAAACCTCGGGAACCTTGGCAGGCTTGACAGCAAGGATGACGCAACTGGCGGGCATGCCGGCTGACGCACTCGCAACGGTACGCACGCCGAGCTCGGCCGCAATGTGCTCACGCTTCTCCCGACCGGGGTTGGCAACGGTCAAGTTATCTGCAGACACGCCATCGATACGCAGTATACCTTGAGCAATGGCTTGGCCCATGCGACCGCCACCGACGATGAGTACATTTTGAAGTCCGTTTGCTATGGTGTTTTTCATCTTGCCCTATCGTGCGTTATCGTCTTCTACCTTAAGAACATCCTGCGAAACGAGATATTCGCGGTCTTCCTCGCTCAGAGGCTCGGAACTCTTCGAAATCACAAAGACGCGATCGGCTGCCTTGCCAACGTTGAGGTTGAGAGCGCTTGCAACACCGAAGGAAAAATCAAGGATGCGCTTGGCAAGCGATGCCTTGGTATCAACAACATTGAGGATGACCGTCTTGCCGGCCTTTGCGGCATTGGCGACCTTCTCGATATCGGCGTAGGCCTTGGGGCAGACAATCTCGAGCCTGCCAGCAGGGTTGCCCTTGATTTTGAGAAAATCGGAGCCGAGCGACGCATAGGGATCGCGACTCGTGTGCGTAGGTGCCGGTGAGTCCAGGAAAGATGGATCCTGCGGAGCCGACCAGGTGGGCTCTCCCACCGAACGCGATGTGTCGCGACGCGAAGAGGAGCTGCCAACACCCCTGCCATATGAGCTTGACGAGGAGCGCGAGGAGTACCCACGCGAGGAGCGCGCCGATGAGTCGAGGCTATCGTAGGAAGCGACACGCGGTTTGCGATCGGAGGAGAGGGTCACGTGTTCGAAATTGCTGGGATTGTAGGAGTCGAAGGAAATGACCTCGTTACGACGCGTGCTGCTGCGTCTCTCCTCTACGCCCGTGTCTCCGTAGTCATCATAGTCGTCATCATAGACGACATCGTCCTCGTAGTACTCGGCGTCATCATCAGCCCACTCAGGTTTTCCGCCAAATCCGAGCCGGTCCTTCATACCGCCCAAAAGACTCATAGTCAGTGCCTCGCTCATATGAAACAGGCACCCAGGTTCGTGGTGACGCTAGAGTGCCTTGAAGTTATCGTCAAAAATCCTTCTACCAATGCGAACCATGGTGGCGCCTTCCTCAATTGCCGCGGGGTAGTCTTCAGACATGCCCATCGATAGTTCGCTCATAGAAATACTATCACGCTCATCGCAATATTTTGACATCATCTGGCTTAAGTTTTGCAACCCGGCAAATGTTTTCCGGGCAATGTTGATGTCACCTTGGGGAGCCATAGTCATCAAACCCTTACAGGCGACATGCTCACACTGCGCGATGCGCTCAAGGAAAGCGGGCAGGTCATCGGGACGGATACCACCCTTGCTCTCCTCGCCCGAAACCGAGACCTCGACGAGCACATCCTGAATGCACTCCCCATGCGCAGCTGCCTTCTCGATAGCATCGAGAAGCGTGAGACGATCAAGCGAATGAATGAGGAACGCCTTGCCGACGACGTGGCGCGCCTTGTTCGACTGGAGCGTCCCGATAAAATGCCAGTGCGCATCCGGGTAGAGAGCGCACTTCTCGTTAAACGGCTTGTCACGGTTCTCCCCGAAATCTATGACGCCGCAGGCAATTGCCTCTCCGACGGTGGGAGGCTCGACCGTCTTGCTCACGGCGATGATCCTCACGTCTTGCGAATCCCTGCCGCAGTTTTCGCATATACGTGCAACATCCTCGCAGATGCTTTCCCAACGTTGTTCCAGACTCATGATTCCTCTTTCCGAATCGCGAATGCGCCATGACGTCCCGTGACGCCTGCATCGGCTCGATACGAATAGTACGCGTCATGGTGACATGACGTACAGAGACCTGCGTCGGCAATTCTATCCGTCGCAGCGCCCGCCCTCTTAAGCGACGCAAAGACCGCAGCAGATAAATCCAAATGATTGTCAGCTGCATCGCAGCTCTTGCCAAATTCGGCAACAAATTGCCCAACGAGCTCGGCGGAAACTTCGTAGCAACATGACCCGATGTGGGGACCGATGTAACAGTTGATATCCGTTGCCGCGCACTGTGCTGCCAGCTGCAGCTTGCGCAGTCCCTTGCCCGCAATGCCGGCGATGGAGCCGCGCCAGCCAGAGTGGATGACGGCAAACGAACCACCTGGCGCAACGAGAATTACAGGAACGCAATCCGCGAAACAGAGCAACACAGGCACTTCGGGTTGTGCACACACGATCCCATCTGCTCCATCGGCGGCTTTCTGCTGTGATTCGACAATTTGTCTAATTTCTATAAAATCGCTTCCGTGCACTTGAGATGGGCTAATTAGACTATCTATATAATTATTGGCACCAAGCGCAGCGCAGAGAAGCCTTCTATTGGCGTCAACTCGTCCCGCATCATCACCAACACTGTACGAAAGATTGAGGCCGGCGTAAGGACCTTCACTCACTCCCCCGGCACGCGCCGTGAATGCGATGCGTGTACCGCATTTCGCGAAGAGCGCGTCGTCGCTAAGAACGTGTAGCTCGGTATCGGCGGTACAAAAAGGAATCTCCGCCAACTGCGGGAGCGGGAGGCGGAGATTCTTGGTTGCACGCATGTGGGAGTTGGCTATCCCGCGAGGCATTAGTAACGGCTGCGCTTGAGGAAGTCGGGGATGTCATCGTCGAAGGCAGGCGTCAGGTTGTCCTCGGGAGCAGACGCCGCGAAGGTCTGGCTCACGCTCGGCTTGCCACCGAGGTCCATGCTCGCCTGCTGTTCGGTACCATCGAAACCCGTGGCGATGACCGTTACGCGAATCTGGTCGCCCATGGACTCGTCGATGACGGT
>CABURF010000084.1 GCA_902493755.1 uncultured Coriobacteriia bacterium | reverse complement strand
GATAGGAACGTGGACCGGGGGAATGAGACAGTTGCTCAGAGCCGTTGTCTCATTCCCCCGGTCCACGTTCCTAGCGCAGCCTTGCTCGCGGATGCGTCGAGAGGTACTCCTCGCGGATATGACTCCTGTCAACATGTGTGTAGATCTGCGTCGTCGATATGTCGCTATGACCGAGCATCTCTTGCAAGACACGCAGGTCGGCCCCTCCCTCGAGCATGTGCGTCGCGAAGCTGTGACGCAAGGTATGCGGATGCAGGCCCTCGATGCCCACGTTGCGCCCGTATCTCTCGACGAGCTTGCAGACGCTACGCCGCGAGAGCCGGCCGCCACGCGTGTTGACGAAGATGGCCTCCGGGTCCTGTGTAGCCGCATTGCCCTTGGCGTGCAGATGCGGGCGACCATCGCGCAGATACTCGTCAAGCGCCTGACGCGCGGAACCCAAAAGCGGAACCAGGCGCTCCTTGTTCCCTTTGCCACGCACGCGTACGAGCTCATCATCGAGGAGCAGGTTGCCAAAGCTCAGGGAGGTAAGCTCGCTTACACGCAAACCGCAACCATAGAGCATCTCGAGAATTGCCCGGTCGCGAAGACCGGCAGACGTCTCGGGAAAGGACTGGTCGATCAATGCGACGACCTGATCGACGGTGATGGCCTGCGGCAAGCGCTCGGCCTTCTTGGGTAGCGGGACCGATGCGGCAAGATCGGTCTGGGCAAGCCCTTCGCGCACACAGAAGCGATGGAAACCCTTAAGGGCCGCAACATGGCGTTCCATGCTACTCGAAGCGTAATCGCGCTTGTGGAGGTCCTCGATGTAATCGGTGATGTTTTCGCGCTCGATCCCATCAAGCGAGTCAATGCCCGCCGCATGCATGAAGGCGAGGTAATCGCGCAGGTCACGCCCATATGCCTCGACACTCGCCTTGGAAAGTCCCCGCTCGACGGCAAGACAAGTGAGGTATTCGTCAAGAACGTCTCCGTACGCACCGACATCGGCGTGCATGTTTGCTTTTATGACGCGGGGCGCCATTACGAGCACCACGCCCTCTCGCGCACGAGCGCGCAGGCAAGACGTGCCGTATTCTCGAGATCTGCAACCTTGAGGCATTCGTCCACCGAGTGAAACTTGGTCATGCCCGTCGAAACGACGAGCGGGTCGACACCGAGCTTTACGTACTGGTTGGCATCCGTACCCCCCGTCGACATGAAGGTACGCGGCATGAAGCCAGCAGTCTGGGCGGCACGACGGAACATCTGAACAATGGGTGCGTCCTCGGCAATTCTGAAGCCCGGATATTCGAGTTCCCATTCCACATCGACCCGGGCCCCAAGTTGCGCGGCCGCGTCACGCATGGCATCGTCCATAGCCGTGCGCACGCGCTCGACGTCTGCCGCGTCAACCGCGCGACACTCCCCCGTCACCTCGCAGCTCGGCGCCACGACATTGTTGGCGCTGCCACCGGAGATGGTGCCGATGTTCGATGCGCAGTACTCCCCGACAGCCCCGAGGATACCGGCACGGCGCATGGTCTCGATCGCAAGACTAGCTACCTCGATTGCACTAATGCCCTCCTCCGGGGCAACGCCGGCATGGCTTGCCTTGCCTATGAACTGCGCCCTGAAGGTATAGTGATAGGGAGCAGCCAAACACGCACCACCCACGTCACCTGCATCATCGAAGACGAAGCAGGGCTCACCAGTCTCGAAGCGCGCCGCGCTGAAATTTGCCGCGCCACGGCAACCGGTTTCTTCCTGAACGCTAAAGATGACCTTGACGGTGGGATAAGATCCGCCTTCCTCAACAAGCGTGCGAACGGCCTCGATGATAGCCGCCACGCCCACCTTGTCATCTCCACCCAGGACGGTCGTGCCGTCGCTGTAAATCACGCCATCGATAATCTGCGGATTGACGCCCTCGCAAGGCTGCACGCAATCGAGATGGGCCGTGAGAATTATCGTGCCGTCAACGGTACCCGCGAGCTCGGCATAGAGATTGCCGGTATCGGAGCCGATCTTCTCTCCCGCATCGTCGATCGTCACCGTACAGCCACAGCCCTCGAGGGCATCCTTGCAGTATGCGGCAGCACGTACCTCGCGCCCCGAGGGGCACGGAAGACGTACGAGGTCGAGAAAGGTATCGAGAAGGCGTTGCTCGTTCACGAGGACTCCTTACGCGTTGAAGGCTAGTGTATGGGCATCGGCCTGCGCGATTGCAGCGCTGACAAGCCCGAGAAAGAGCGGGTGCGGACGCGTGGGGCGCGATTTGAACTCGGGGTGTCCCTGGCTTGCGATGAAGTAGGGATGATCGGAAATCTCGATGATCTCGACCAAGCGCTCGTCCGGGGAGGTGCCGCTCACCACCAAACCTGCATCGATGAGCTGCTGGCGATAATCGTTGTTCACCTCGTAACGATGACGATGGCGCTCGCTGATGAGCTCCTCGCCATATATGCGCGCGGCCAAGGTGCCGGGTTCTATCTTGCAGGGATACGAGCCGAGACGCTGCGTGCCACCCTTGGCATCGACGTTTGCCTGGTCGGGCATGAGGTCGATGACGGGATAGGCGAGTTCCGCATCGAACTCGGCCGAAGACGCCTTGGGCATGCCGGCTACATTGCGAGCAAACTCGCACACCGCGGCCTGCAAGCCGAGGCAGATGCCCAAGTAGGGAATTTGATGCGTGCGGGCGTAGCGCGCGGCGGCAATTTTGCCCTCGAAGGCGCGCACCCCGAAGCCGCCGGGAACGAGAATGCCGTCCATCGAACCAAGCACGTCCTCGACAACGACATCGTCTAGCTCCTCGCCATCAACGAGATGTACCTGTACATCGCGACCGAGCGCAACACCCGCATGATGCAAGGCCTCGATAACAGAGAGATATGCATCGGGAAGATCGGTGTACTTGCCGACAAGCGCGATGTTGCACTCCCCGCATGCAGCATCTTTCTTGGCAAGGTACTCGTTCCAGCCACTCATATCGGCATTGCATTGCTTGAGTCCAAGGCGATCGAGCACCTCGACGTCAAAACCCTGATCGAAGAGCGAGCGCGGAATCTCGTAGATACTCGGAGCATCCTCGCACGCGAAGACGTGATCGAACTCGACATCGCAAAACATTGCGATTTTCTCGCGCAGCTTGGAGCTGATCTCATGGTCGCTTCTGAGCACGAGGAAATCCGGCTGGATACCGAGCGACTGGAGCTCTTTGACCGAGTGCTGGGTGGGCTTGGTCTTGAGCTCATGAGCGGCAGCGATATAGGGAACGAGCGTGACATGGACAAAGCACACGTTCTTGGCACCTTGCTCGCCACGCCATTGGCGCACGGCCTCGATGAAGGGTTGGGACTCAATATCGCCCACCGTGCCGCCAATCTCGGTGATGACGATATCTGCCTGCGTGCCATCTGCTAGGCTACGGATGCGATCTTTGATGGCATTGGTGACATGCGGAATGACCTGTACGGTACCGCCGAGGAAATCACCCTTGCGCTCCTTGGCAATGAGGCTCTGGTAGATGGAGCCCTGCGTAACATTGGAGTCGTGCGTGAGGTTCTCGTCGATGAAACGCTCGTAGTGGCCCAGATCAAGGTCGCTTTCAAGGCCATCGTCGGTGACGAAGACCTCACCATGTTGAAAGGGGCTCATCGTACCGGGATCGACGTTGAGGTACGGATCCATCTTCTGCATGGTGACTTTATAGCCACGAGACTTGAGCAAGGTGCCCAGCGAGGCGGCGGTAATGCCCTTCCCGAGTGACGAGACAACACCGCCGGTCACAAAGACGAACTTGGTCATGTGTAACGCGCCTCCTTGGCATACCGAGCTTCAAACGCGATTCATTGTACGGCAGCCCTATGACATAGGTTCTCGTAATCCCCGTGATTTAACGGACTCGAAATACGATGCCGCCGGGCCGGGATGAGACAGTTGCTCAGGGACGCTGTCACATCCGCGAATGAGACAGCGTCCCTGAGCAACTGTCTCATCCCAGTGGGACAAATGACCTGTCCCCTTGTCCCACCTTGCGCTACCATGACCATCATGAAAAACGCGGACACCACAAAGTCAATCGCCCGATCAACTGCCATGATGTCAGCACTCACGCTCATCTCGCGCGTGACCGGCTTCATTCGCACATGGGCCATGGCCTTTGCGCTGGGAAACACCATCCTCGCCGCTTCGTTCTCGCTCGCCAACAACTTACCCAACATGATTTACGAGCTTGTCGCAGGCGGTGTGCTCTCGACGGCCTTTCTCCCCATCTACCTGCAACAACGTAATATGCGCTCGCGTGAGGAGGGCAATCGCTACGCGTCCAACCTGCTTTCGCTTGCCTTCATCTTCCTCGGCGTCATCGCATTGCTTGCCTCGATCTTCTCGCCCCAAGTCATGCTCACGCAAACGCTTTTCAGCTCGAGCTCGAGCTCGAGCGAGACTGTCGAGAACGCCGTCTGGCTCTTCCGCTTCTTCGCATTTCAGATTGTCTTCTACGGCGTGAGCGCCATTTTCGGTGGCCTCCTCAATGCGGAGCGCGAATACTTTTGGCCGTCAATCAGCTCGGTCTTCATGAACCTCATCATCATTGTGACTTTCTTCGCGTACCCCTTCGTAAGCTCGCTGAGCAGTCAGGCAGGTTTGCTTCTGCTCGCCATCGGCACGACGCTTTCCATCGCCGTCATGGCCTGCGTGCAGATACCCGCCCTCGTAAAAGCTGGCTTCCGTTTCCGTTTCCACATCGACCTGCATGACGAAGGGCTGCACGAAACGGTGCGCCTTGCGTTCCCGGCCATCCTATGCACGGCCATCAACCTCGTCTCGCTCTCGTTCATGAACTCCTGCGCATTGCATGTCGCGCCCAACGGACCGGCGTCCATAAGCTATGCGTGGATGTGGTACCAGTTCCCCTATGGCGTGCTTGGCGTCGCACTCTCCACGGCATTGTTCACGGAGATGAGCGACCGCATGTCCCACGGGGACGTCTACGGCTTCAAGCAGCACCTCAACATGGGTCTGCGCACGACCTGCCTGCTCATCATCCCCATGGCCGCCATGCTCTTCGTGTGCTCCGACGAGGTCTCTACACGGCCGGTGAGTTCACGGCCTCCGATATCGCGCCCATCGCCGACCTGCTGCGCGGTTGGGCGTTCGCGCTGCCCCTCTACGCGTGCTATATGTTCGTCTATCGCGCCTACTCGTCCCTCAAGAACCTCAAGACGGTCGCCATCTGCAATCTCGTGTTCACCTGCGTGCAAGTCCTACTCTACATGCTCTTCACCGGCGTCATCACCGTACCTGGCTTTAGCTCGCTCGGACTCGTGGGCATCGCATGCGGCGACATCGTCTTCTACGGCCTCATGCTTATTGTGCTTCTTGTCATCTTGATCAAACGCAGGGGCGGCTTCGGCCTTGGCAAGCTCGTAATTGCCTGCTTCAAGGTCACCATCGCAACCCTCATTGGCGGCGTTGTTGCCGAGCTCGCATCCTGGGGCATCGCAAGCGTCATCGACATCTCGAACATTCTCGGTAGCTTCATCGCACTTATGATTACGGGCATCATCGGCCTGGGCGTCATCTTCGTGATGTGCCGCATCCTCGACGTAAACGAGGTCACGGATTTCGCGCATCGTCTTGTCCGCCGCCTCGGTCGCAAGTAAGATAATTGCAATCATGCGGGACAAGGTGAAACGTACGGCCGGCGTCGAGTCTTATCTGTCGATCTCGCTGCGATCGTCGCGCAGCTCGTTGGGCATGATGCGAATATCCGTGTAGCCCATGTCGCGCAAGGCAGCAGCCGTGCGATACGGCGGCGTGATATCATCCTGAAAACGCGCGCAGTATTCGAGCGCCTGCACGAGCGTCACGTTGTGGTTGAGGTCGGCGATCGTATCGACATCGGGAACATCGGGCAGATAGAGCGCGGGTAGGCCCAGGCGATCGGCCTTCTGGATATAGGCCGGCAAGACGGTCAGACCGTCGGCATTGTAGAAGACTCC
>CABURF010000083.1 GCA_902493755.1 uncultured Coriobacteriia bacterium | reverse complement strand
AAGCGGAGTCAACCCACTCGAGATGGCAAGTGCCTATGCCACGATTGCCAACGGCGGCTACTACTACGAACCCTGCGCCGTCACCGAGATTGTCGATCCTTCCGGCAAGACCGTCTACACGTACGAGGCCGAACAACCGCAGCGAGTGCTTTCGGCAGCTGTCGCGCAGAAGGCAACCGACATTCTCGAACGCGTCATCAGTTCGGGTACGGGCACGAGCGCCAGCCTCAACAATGGCCAGCCCTGCGCCGGCAAGACGGGCACCTCCGAACACGGGCGCGACCTCTGGTTCTGCGGATTCACGCCACAGTATTCCACGGCCGTCTGGGCGGGTTATCGCATCGAGCGCGAAACCTCAATGTACGGCGGCAGCACCTGCGGTCCCATCTGGCGCGACTTCATGAACGCCGCGCTTGCGGGCCAATCCATCAAGCAATTCCCCACGACGAGCGAGAAAATCAACTACAAGCCGGCGCGCACCTGGGACTTCACCAAAGACGTCACGATCATCGGCGGAGACGACGACTGGACGCCTCCCGAAGAGTCCTCGAGCACGAGCAGCTCCTCGACCGACCCGAGCGCAAGCTCGACGGCAGACCCGAACGCCCCTAATCCCGAGCAGCCCCAGGAGTCAAGCGACCCCGGATCGGAAGGCGGCAACGAGGGTGGCGGCGGTGACGAAGGCGGAGGCGAGCCTGCGCCCGAACCCCCAGCCGAATAGGCGCTGGCCAGAGGAACCATTGGCGCTGTGATAGTATTCCCGCAGGAGGAAAGACCGCATGTTTGAAGATACAAAGGCCGTCGCGTTCGCGCTCGACGGCACGGTATATCGAGGCTCAAAGCTCATCGACGGCATTGACGAGGTCATTCGTCATTGTCGCAAGCTGGGCAAATCCGTCTTCTTCCTCACCAACAATTCCTCCGAGACCCGCTCCCAGATCTTCCACAAGCTGCGTAACATGGGCATCGACTGCACCTTCAGGGAGGTTCTGACGAGCGGATACGCGGCAGCTCTCTACGCGCATCGCGAGCGCCTCACAAACATCTACGTCTGTGGTTCCAAAAACCTTATCAGCGAATGCGAAAAGCTCAGCGTGCATTCCGTCGAGCCCGAAGAAGCCGAGAACATGCTCATTGGCTTGGACCCGGAATTCGACTACGAGAAGCTCGCCATTGCCAGCAACGTTGCCCTCAAGGTCGACAAGGTCATCGCCTGCAACAAGGAACGCTCCTATCCAGGCGAGGAGGAGTATCTCATGCCCGGTTGTGGCGGCATGGTCTCGTCAGTCGAGTGGTGCTCGGGACGCATGGTCGATCTTACGATCGGCAAGCCCAACACCTTCATGCTCAAGGAGGTCAGTGAGCAGCTCGGTCTGGCACCGGAGGAGATTCTCGTCGTGGGCGACAATTACGACACCGACATCGTCATGGCAGGCAAGTTCGGCAGTCCCGCGATCATCATCAGCTCGCATGTCTATGGAGATGCCGTGAGCGTGGAAAACGTCGGTGAGCTTCTCAACCTCATCGGCGAGACGGCAAAACCGGAATAGATCGCGCCCACCTCGTCATCTCGACTGAAGCGGCCGCCAGGCCGCGAAATGGAGAGATCTCTCCGCCATCTTAGAACTTGCTTCTCAGAATGTTCCAGCGCAGTTTGCTCGTGCGCGGATTCGTCGGCAGCATGATGTCCGTGCGCCCGGCAAGAAAGCGCCGCGCTTTGGCCGAGACATGCCTGACCGCGACCGCCTCGACGAGCTTGGCGGCATCTGGATTCATGGCGCGCTCATACTCGCGCAAAAGCACCCGCGCCATGGTGGTCGCCTGATTTGCGAGCTCGGAATCAAGGTCATCGCAGGCAGGCAGCGCTGACTGCCCCGGCGCAAGGCGTCTGTCAACATAGCAATGCGGCAAATCGCAAAAGACATAGCCATCGCAATAGAGCGCGACTGCATGAATCCAGGTATCGTAGCTGCGCGCAAAATCGAAAACGGGACAGCGACGCAGGAGTTTAACGAGCGCCCCGTTCATGAGCATCGTGCAGCCCAAAGCCCAGTTGCGTACGAGCAAGAGGCTACCCGGATGCGATGCACAGACCTCATAGCCGTCGAATTCGTCGCCAACCGCCCTGCCCCGCGCGTCGATGCAGACGCTGCCCGCGTAGTAGAGCTCGGGACGACTCGTGTTCGCCGATATGTGGTCGGTGCCTGCCGCGAGTTTGCCGGGAAGCCAGATATCGTCCTGGTTTGCGAGCGCGAAGTAGTCGTACTCCTCGACCGGCGCGTCGTAGACGAGCTGCATGATGGTGCGCGTCTTGCCCTGGTGCGTGTTGTTGTAGATGATCTCGATGTTGTCGTGCTCGGAAGCGTAGGTCTCGAGGATTCGAAAGGTGTTGTCAGCCGAGCAATCATCGGAGACACGTACGAAGACCTCGACGCCCTCCTGACTCAAGATGCTGTCGAGTTGCTCGGCAAGGTGCTCCTGACCATTGTAGGTGGCCATGAGAACGAGCACACGTGCGATGCTGCTCATGACTCCCCTTCCGCACTGTTGCCCGGCTCACCAGCTGGCGGAGGGACAGGGATTCGAACCCTGGAGGCGGCTCAGCACCGCCTGACGGTTTTCAAGACCGTTGCATTCAACCACTCTGCCATCCCTCCGCATGTGGCACGCATCGCTGTATTCTACACCAGACAAATGCACATGCACCCATTTGGCTGCTGCGCATTACGCGAAGAGCGGACCGACCGTCTCCTTGAGATATGCGGCAATCTTGGGGTCCTTCATAGCCTGGGCGACATTCGCTGCAATCCACGAGGGAACCGTACCGGTGTCATATCCATCGCGCGGATCGATGACGAGCGCGTACATGTCTTCATGGTCGAGTAGCGACACGAGCGCGTCCGTAAGCTGGATTTCTCCGCCAGCGCCAGGCTTGGTCGTAGCAAGCAGTTCCATGACCTTCGGACTCAGCAGATACCGACCGAAGCTCGCGAGATTACTTGGCGCATCCTCGAGCGCCGGCTTCTCGATCATCTCCGTGACCTTCCAGACGCCATCGCCCAGGTTCTCACCGCCGATGATGCCAAAACGGCTCACTTCGTCATCTGATACGGGCAGCACGGCGATCACGCTCGCGTCGCCATGCGCCTTGGACACCTCGCGCATCTTCTGGCAGATGCCGTTCTCGGGCACGAGTACGTCACCGAGCATGACGAAAAACATATCGTCGCCAGTCTCGGGCGCGGCGACATGAACGGCGTGACCCAGGCCGAGCGGCTCGTCCTGATACACGAAGCTCACGGGCAGCGCACCCGCATGCTCAACAGCGTCGGCATACCTATCCTTGCCCACGCCGCGCAGATGCTCGACGAGCGCGTCATGCGGAGAAAACTGGTCTTCGATGGACTTCTTGTCACGACTGTTAACGATGATGACCTCATCGACACCCGCCTCGAGGGCTTCCTCGACGATGTACTGAATCGCCGGCTTGTCGAGCACGGGCAGCATCTCCTTGGGCTGAGCCTTCGTCGCAGGCAAGAAACGGCTTCCCAAACCAGCAGCGGGTATTACAGCTTTCATCTTTCCTCCTCGATGCAGGCGACAAGCTTCTCGCCCATCTCAATCGTTCCCAGGACATGCCCGGCATCCATCGTTTCCCGCGCGATATCAGCCGTACGCCAACCGTGCGCCAGGACGCGGTCGACCGCGCGTCTCACATCGGATGCAGCCTCTTCCAAGCCCAAACCGTGCGCAAGCATCATAGCAGTCGAAAGCACCTGAGCTAGGGGATTGGCGATGTTTTTACCCGCGATATCGGGAGCCGAGCCATGACAGGGCTCGAACAGCGATGTCCCATCCCCGAGCGAGGCACTCGCGAGCAACCCGAGCGAGCCGGCGAGCACCGACGCCTCATCGGACAGTATGTCGCCAAAGGTGTTCTCGGTGAGGATGACATCAAACTGTCCTGGATTCGTGACGAGCTGCATCGCGCAGTTGTCGACGAGCATGTCGACAAGCTCGACATCGGGATAATCGGCAGCAACGCGATGCACGACCTTGCGCCAGAGGCGCCCCGTGTCGAGAACGTTGGCCTTGTCAACGCTCGTGACCTTGCCGCGACGCTTCGCAGCCGCATCGAAGGCCCGACGCGCAATCCGCTCGATTTCATACTCGTCATATTGCATGACATCGTGCGCATGCATTCCCGCGGCAGTCTCCACGGTCACATGCTCGCCAAAGTACAGACCTCCCGTGAGCTCGCGCATGATGAGGACATCGCAGCCACGTACCGCATCGGGCTTGAGTGGCGAGGCATCGACGAGCGCATCGTAGACACGCACCGGTCGCAGATTCGCATAGAGCCCGAGTTCCTTGCGTATGCCGAGGAGCCCGTCTTCGGGACGCGGCTTCTCCGGATCAACCGCATCCCAACGCGGACCCCCGACAGCTCCAAGCAACACCGCATCAGCGCGACGTGCAAGTTCGAGTGTGGCCTCGGGCAAGGCGCATCCGCACGCGTCAATTGCGCAGCCGCCGATGAGGGCCTCGGTGCATGTGAACTCGATGCCATGTTTGCGTCCGACGGCATACAGAACATCAAGCGCGACTTGCATGATCTCCGGACCAATGCCATCACCTGGCAAGACGCAAATATCGTAGTGCTGCTTGTCCACAATCATCACCTGTGCGCCTTCGTCCGTGCGACGAGGCCGCCCGCCTCGATGATTTCCTGTATGAACGGCTCGAAGGGTCGGACGTTCCAGCTCTCCTCCGTGGCCAGATTGCGTATGAGGCCCATGTCGGTATCAATGCTCAGCGCATCACCTTCCCCAATGCCATCGACAGCCTCGGGGCACTCGATGATGGGCAGACCAACGTTGATGGCGTTGCGATAGAAGATACGCGCGAAGCTCTTGGCAATGACGCAGGAGATGCCGGCCGCCTTGATACAGCTCGGCGCATGCTCGCGCGACGATCCGCAGCCAAAGTTCTCGTCGGCCACGATGATGTCGCCTGGCTTTACCCGTTGCGTGAACGTTGGATCGAGATCCTCCATGCAGTGAGCCGCGAGCTCGTCCATATCGGATGAGTTCAGGTAGCGTGCCGCGATGATCGCGTCGGTATCGACGTCACGCCCGTATTTGATTGCCGTACCGTTAAATTGCATGACTCTACCTTGACCAATCTATGATAGGGACTTCCGCGAGCGCTTTTCGTGGTCCCTTAATCCAATTGCTCTGGCGCGCAGACATAGCCGGCGACAGCGCTCGCAGCCGCTACGGCAGGACTCGCGAGGATGACCTCGCTGTCCTTGGCCCCCATGCGGCCGACGAAGTTGCGGTTGGTCGTGGCGATACAGCGTTCGCCCGATGCGAGCACGCCCATATGCCCGCCCAGACACGGTCCACAGGTGGGCGTCGATACAGCACAGTGCGCATCGAGAAACGCATCAAGAAGTCCCTCGTGCATACACTGGCGATATACATCTTGCGTTGCAGGAATGATGATGCAGCGCACCGCAGGGTTGACGATGCGGCCACGCAACACCTCGGCGGCAGCACGCATGTCTTCGATACGCCCGTTCGTGCAGCTGCCGATGATGACCTGGTCGATGCGCATGTCATCGCAATCGGCAGCCGGCCTTGTGTTGCTCGGCAGATGCGGCAACGACACCGTTGGGACAACCCGCGAGACATCGACATGAACCACGCGAGCATAGCGCGCGTCCTCGTCTGAGGCATACTCGACCCAAGGTCGCTCAGCACGTGACTCCACGTAGGTGCGCGTGATGTCATCGACAGCGAAGATGCCCGTCTTGGCGCCTGCCTCGATGGCCATGTTGCACATGGTAAAGCGCCCATCCATCGAGATCTGCGCGACAGCCGGGCCGGTGAACTCCAGTACCTGGTAGAGCGCCCCATCGACACCAATCATGCCGATGATGTGCAGTATGAGGTCCTTGGCGCTTACGCCGGAGGCGAACTCCCCCTCGAGCACGACCTTGATGC
>CABURF010000082.1 GCA_902493755.1 uncultured Coriobacteriia bacterium | reverse complement strand
GGCAAGACGACGCTCATGAACATCATCGCTGGCCTCGAGTCCGCCGATTCCGGCCAGGTCGTCTTTGCGCGCGATGCCCATCCGGGATACCTCGAGCAGGAGTCCATCGAGATGGAGGGACGCAGCGTCCTTGAGGAAGTCATGACGAGCGTCGCCGATGTCGCAGAGCTCGGAAAGCGCCTCGAGGCCCTCGAGCGCGAGATGGAGAGCGCGGACGAATCGCGCGCCGATGACCTTCTCACGGAGTACGGTCGTCTGCGTACACGCTTTGAGGCCAAGGACGGTTACAACATCGAGTCCCAGGCGCGACGCGTGCTCTTTGGCCTGGGCTTCCATGAGGAGGACATGGGGCGTTCGACCGACGAGTTCTCCGGTGGCTGGCAGATGCGCATCGCACTCTCCAAGCTGCTGCTGCGCGCCCCGGAGATCCTCCTGCTCGACGAACCCACCAACCATCTCGACCTTGAGAGCGTGCGCTGGCTCGAGAACTTCCTCAAGACCTATCGTGGCGCCGTGCTCGTCGTAAGCCATGACCGTGCCTTCATGAATGGCATGGTCGACCATGTGGCGGATATCTCAAACGGCAAGGTCAGCATCTACACGGGCAATTACGATGCCTATCTCGTCCAACGTGACGAGGCACTTGCCCGTTTGGTTGCGATGAAGGAGGCCCAGGACCGCGAGATTGCGCACATGGAGGCTTTCGTCGAGAAGTTTCGGTACAAGGCGACGAAGGCCAAGCAAGTGCAAGACCGCGTCAAGAAGCTCGAGCGTATCGAACGCATCGAGATTCCCGAGGAAAAGAAAAAGGTGCGATTCGTCTTCCCTCAGCCTGCGCGCACCGGCGATAACGTCGTGCATATCGAGGATGTCTACGAGAATCTCAATCTCGATATTTGGCGCGGCGAAAAAATTGCGCTCGTGGGTCCCAATGGATCGGGCAAGTCGACGCTGCTCAAGATGATTGCCGGTGAACTTGGCCATGATGCCGGTTCAATCACCTATGGTGCTCATGTCGAGCTCTCGTACTTTGCCCAGCATCAGCTCGAGGAGCTCAATCTGCGCAACACCGTCTTCGCCGAGCTCGATCATGCGGCGCCGGGATGGACGCAGACGCAGGTGCGCTCGCTGCTCGGTGCCTTTCTCTTCAAAGGCGATGATGTCGATAAGAAGGTGAGCGTGCTCTCTGGTGGCGAGAAGGCGCGTCTCGCACTTGCCAAGATGCTCGTTTCCCCTGCGCCCTTGCTTTGCCTTGACGAGCCCACCAACCATCTGGACATCTCGAGTGTCGACATACTCGAGCAAGCTTTGCAGAGCTTCGATGGAACCATCGTTCTCATCAGCCATGACCGACATCTCATACGTTCCTTCGCCAATCGCATCATCTACATCGATGGCGGTGCGGTGACAGACTACCCTGGCGATTACGATTACTTCCTCTACAAGTCGGGACAAGTTGACGCCTACGGCAATGCTATCGATGCGTCTGAGCAGGCGAGCAATCTCAAGCTGTCGGCACGCGACAAGACCATGGATGCTAAGCCCGAGCCACGTGAGCATCAGAAGCCACGCCGCACGGTCGCGGTGAGCTCCAAGGGTTCCGCTCCCAAGACCAAGGAGCAAAAGCGCGCCGAGGCTGAGGCGCGCAATCGCGTGTATCGTAAACTCAAGGACGAGCGCAAACGCATTACCGAGCTCGAGGAGCAGATGGAAATAGATGACGCACGCCATGAGGAGCTCGTCACGCTCATGGCCGATGAGGCCCTCTATGCGGATCAGGAGCGCTTTGAGGCGGCAATGATCGAATACAGTGAACTCAAGGCGCGTATGACGGCTAACGAGGCCGAATGGCTCGATCTCTCCGCCACCATCGAGCTCGAGCTCAAGCAGATGGGGGAGGACGCATGAGCAATGCGATGCTGACGCAAGTCATCGAAGTCGTCATCATGGTCGCGGCCTTCATTCCGGCGCTCGTCTTGCATGAGGTTGCGCACGGTTACGCCGCATATAAGCTCGGTGACCCAACTGCCAAGAATGCCGGGCGTCTCTCGTTCAACCCGCTCAAGCACATCGACCCCTTTGGTACGGTCATCTTGCCCGCTTGCCTCATTGCGATGTCGGTACTCGGCGGTGGAGGCAGCGGCATGCTTTTTGGCTACGCGAAGCCCGTTCCCTACAACCCACGCTACTTCAAGAACATTCGCAAGGGCGAGCTCATCGTCGGACTCGTGGGTCCCGCCACGAACCTCATGCTGAGCCTTGTGGGAGCCGCCATAGCCTGGGGCGGCATCCACCTATATCAGATGCCCACCATTCCCGCGGCCGTCGGCTTCTACGTCTGGTACTTCGGGACCTACTTCTGCACGATTAATCTCTGTCTCGCGTTCTTCAACCTCATCCCGATTCCACCGCTCGATGGCAGCTCGATTATCGCGGCGTTCCTGAGCGACAAGGCACTGCGTACGTACTACAAGGTGCAGCAATACTCCATGTTCTTCTTCCTGCTCATTATCCTCGTGTTGCCGTATTTCCTCCACGTGGACATTTTTGGCATCTATCTTGATGTGACTGCCGGCGCGATCTCTCGCTTCCTGTTGCCCATCTAGCGAGAGGGAGAGGGAAGAGACGTCTCGTGGCACGGGATAATCACGACATCCGCGTTCTCGTTCTCATCGCCACGGGGCTCTTCGTGCTATCGAGTGCCGTGCGTTTTTGCCTTGCGGACTTTCCGAAGTGCATTGGCGTGCTTCCCGATGAGATTCGCTACCTTAATCTCGCCGCGAGCCTTTTCAACGAGGGACAGCTTATCGAGCGTGGTGGTTTCTCGAGCTTCCAGAAGATTCTCTATCCTCTTGCACTCTCGCCTGCGTTTCTGGCAGATGACCCCCTGTTGCGGGTGCGTCTCATTGCGTTGCTCAACAGCATCTATGTCTCCTCGGCCGTCTTTCCGGCGCTTCTGTTTGCTCGTAGGCTCTTCACGAGTAGGACACCGGTCATCATCTGCCTGCTCTTCACTCTCGTCATGCCCGACATGTGCTATTCGATGACGTTCTTGAGCGAGTGCATTTACTTGCCACTTGTGCTGTGGCTCATTGCCTGCTGCCTGCGCGCTTTCGAGGCGCGGGGAAGGGCGGGGTATGCCTGGTGCGTTGGCGCAGGCCTCCTATGCTACGTCACTTACCTTGCCAAGGAAGTCGCCCTTGGCTTTGCGCTGGCTTTCATCGTGATGATGATTGTGCGAATATGCCGCGCGAAGCAACCAGACAAATCCTGCCGGGGCACTTTTGTCTCATCGCCAGAATGTGCCAAGGGATCTGATTCCCTGACATCGGCGGGGGAGGCAGGCGCGAAACCAGGCATCTCGAGCAGACCCGCGATGAGCGCGATGCGATCTTGTGAGGACTGTCTGAGCGCGCCTGAGGCGCGCGAGTTCCGCAGCGGCATCGCGCGAAGCGCGGGTTGGGTGCGAGGGCAAGCCTGGCTTCGCGCTTGCGCCCCCCTTGCTTGCTTCGTAGCCGGTTTCCTCATTCCCTTCCTCGTTCTCAAGTTCACGCTCTTCTCGGGGCTCCTCAACTCGTACAACCAAACTGACCCTTCCGTGTTGCTCAATCCCTACACGCTGCTCTTTGCTATCTACGCGCTGGCAAGCGATGCGACGCACTTCGTCATCGCGTTCGCGTTCTTTCCGCTTGTGCTTCCCGTACTTACCTGGCCGCGCCTGACGAGGAGAGAGCGTGACCTGTACCTCTTTTGCCTGCTCGCCTTCGCCTTCATTCTCCTCATCATCGTCTACACGATATCCATACGCGAAGACCTCGGGCATGTCGGCATTCGACCACACGTGCGCTACGTCGCCCCGATTTTCCTGCCGCTGCTCTTCCTGACCATCAAGCAGTTGCTACGCGGCGATGGTACCGCCATCATGCGCACTCCCATCGCCTTTGCCGCGGCTATTGCGATGACGCTGGGCGTGTGCCTGCTCGTTATCTTTATGTTGGGAAATGGCGACTACTCGCAGGGCTTTGACAACGCGCAGTTTCATCCCCTGCGCTTGCTCGGAGAACAGTTGCCGTCCCTTCCCATCGATCCAAGCGCAGATTCGTCGGCCAGCTCGAGTGCCAAGGACATCTATCATGGCGCACTTCTTGAGATAAGCCCTGGTGTCTGGCTTGCCAAGGTGCTTGCCTGTGCCTATCTTGTCTTTGGCATGTGGGCGATTGCCTCAAGACGCCATTCCATGGCCGCAATCGGAGTTCCCGTGCTCATCGCACTTGCCATGATTGCAGGTAATGTCGGTGCCTATCAGTACAACGATTCCGTCTACCGTATCGACGCCAAGGAAGCCGCTGAGATCTGTGCCGTGAACGAGTACGTCTCCGCGTTACCCGATGGCGAGCAGGTTCTCGTCGTAGTCGATGACGAGAACTCCTCCTTCAACAATCTCATGGACGTCTATCTCGAGAACGGACGTCTCAACTGTGCTTACATCCTTGAGCGTCAGTTGCGTAAGGCACTCGAGGAGGGCGCGATATCGCAGAGAGAGCTTTTGCTTGCGAGCGATGATACGATGGGGGACAACATCTTCGATGTGAACGGTCGTACTTGTGATGACAGTGCGGGCATTGCCTACATCGTGATGCCCAAGACCCAGAAACTCAAGTTCGACGAGGGTACCACGTTCGATGTTACGCCTGAGTGGTTCGAGGGCATCGTGATGCTCCGGCTTACGTCCGATGTCTCCGTTGCTCTTGAACCATCGGCTGTTCGGATGTCATCGACGCGCTAAAAGCAGACAAACGCGAGGCGTATCCGTCCGATTGCCATGTTCCTGCGCTAGAATAGCGAACCAAGCGTATGTTCGATATACGGGAGTCTAAACGTGTCATATCGCGTTCGCATAGATGCCTATCAGGGGCCTTTTGACCTCCTACTTACGCTCGTGTCACGCCAGAAGATCGACATCGGCGCCATCTCGCTTGCGGACATCACCGACCAGTACCTCGCAGAAGTCGAGCGCATGAGGGATCTCGACCTCGATATCGCGAGCGATTTTCTCGTCGTGGCGGCAACCTTGCTGCAAATCAAGGCATCCTCGCTTCTTCCCAAAGACGACATCGAGCAGATCGAGCTCGATGACGAGTTCGCAGACCTGACGCCAGAGCAGACACGCGACATCCTGGTCGAGCGCCTCGTCGTCTACAAGCAATTCAAGAATGCCGCAGCTGCCCTGGGCATGCGCATGGAAAACGAAGCGAAGATGCATCCCCGGCAGGCAAGCCTCGAGGAACAGTTCCTCGGTCTCATGCCGGATTACCTCAAGGGCACGACGCTTCATGGTCTCGCGGTTATCTGCGCTGATATTGCTGCTCGACGTGACACTTTCCTGCTCGAGGCCGAGCACATCGCCGCCGTGCCCATTTCGATGGAGAGGCACGTCGAGGGCATCTATCGCTCGATGCGTCGTCGTGAGAGCTGCACCTTCAGTCAGCTCGTCGGAGATGCCCCGACGCCCGAGCTTGTCGTCGTTACTTTTCTGGCAATACTGGAACTCTACAAGCGTGGTGTCATTAGGATTTGCCAGGATGCGGCCTTTGCCGAGATACAGCTCGATATCGATGCCGATGCACCGGAGATTACCGATTTCTCCGTACCCGATTGGGGCATGCCGGAAGATCCGTCGCTCGAGCAACTTGATGACGAGGACGCGCAGGATGCACCAAATGAAGACATGCAAGATGAGGAGTAATCATGGCACGTGACGAGCGATATGCGGACTTGATGAGTGCTGCCGAGGCGCTGCTTTTTGTGTCGGACGAGCCAGTGAGCGCCGCGCGCCTCTCGGAGATTCTCGACGTGAGTCCCGTGCAGATCGACGAGGCGCTTGTCGCGCTCGCCGCCGAGTATATGGATGAGGATCGCGGCGTACAGTTGCGTGAAGTCGCAGGCGGTTGGCGCTTTTACACGCATCCCGCCTATCATGAGGCAATCGAGCGCTATGTCGTCTCCTGGGACACGCATCGCATGTCCCAGGCCGCTCTCGAGGCCCTTGCGGTCATTGCCTATCATCAACCCGTAACGCGTGCGACGGTCAACGCCA
>CABURF010000081.1 GCA_902493755.1 uncultured Coriobacteriia bacterium | reverse complement strand
GCCGCTAGGGCTAACCGTGCAGACGCCCGCGTTCGAACTCGTCCACGTGGCGCTGCTGGGGTCGACGACACCATAGACCTGGGAAAAGCCGGCGTTGTATATGCAGTAGCTCATCTTGTAGGTGGAACCGACGTTCAGCACCTTCATATTGTCGAGATTCGTGTCCAGGTTGAAGCCCTGGTTGGTGCCACAGGTCTGGTAATTGATATTGATGCTACGCGCGTTATTCACGTCGTTTGTCTTGACGCTGCCTTCGGGAGTCGCGCTACTAAACTCCTGGGTCCAGGAAAACAGTCCTCCCTGGGTGAAGCAACCGATGCCAATGGACTTGAAATCGGGATTTATGATGTTGAGGTAATGGCCAACCGCATTGAAGAATTCCGGCGCCCGTTGATAGAGCTCATAGGCCGACATGTTCTGCCAGCCAGAAGGCAGGGCCTTTCCATTGTAGGAATTGGTTTGGAGAGAGGCATTCCAGATATCGCGTTCGCTATCGAACCAACCGTTCATAACCTCCGTGGCACTCTTCTGGCCCATGGCGATGTTCTCGCCATAGTAGCCCTGTCTATCAGCGGGGATAGCGGTGGAGCTGCTTGATCCATTCGGGCGCGTGTGACTGTAGAAAATCGCGAGCTCAGTCGCACGCTGCATGGCGGCATCCGTCAGCTTCTCGTCAAGCTTGAGCTCGGAGCGACCCAGCGCTTTGCGCTCCTTGTTCACGATGGCAAGCACCTCGCGAGCCTTTGAGTAGTACTCCACGCCGGCAACCTTCACCGTCTCGTCAGCGGCAGTCTGTGCCGTCAGCCCCGCATCGGCATCATCGCCGAACTCGGTGACAGCGGCCGCAACGAGCGGCGCGGCTTCGGTCGGCTCATCTGCTGATGCCTGCGAAGCGGGTGCCAGCCACGCCGCAGCCGGCATGAGGCCTACCGCCAGGGCAAGCGCCAGAGCAACATATGCGAATCGCTTCATCGTAGCGCTCATTGTCATCGTTTCCTCGCTTACTCCAGTCCGTACCAACTGATGCCTTCGTTATTCCAGCCTTCGTTCAATAGAAAGTCACGCTCGTATTCGCTCGTGGTGTAGTGATGATTGTTCGCGTACTCGTTGGGATTGTAGACACGGTACAGCGGCACGCTGTAGGCGGTGTCGGAATACCACCCGATACCCTCGTCACTCCAACCCGCCTCGACGAGGCTGTCGCGCTCGACAGTCGAGAGCGTGTAATGATGCTCACCGGCATAGGAATTGTAAAGACGATAGACCGCATCGCCCGATGACGGGGCCTTCCAGCCTGTGCCTTCGTCGTTCCAACCCACGCTAATGAGATTGTCGCGCTCGACGGTCGAGAGCGTGTAGAAATGCTCGCCACTGTTGGGGTTGTAGAGGCGGTACATGAGCTGGCCCTCGTCATCGGGATCAGTCGGCTTGGAGTCATCGTTCGCGGGGCTCTTGATACCCGAATCCTCGTCCTCAAGGGGAGCGAGAATCTCGAAATCGGCGGTCAAGACGCCGGCGTAGTTTGCCGTACCCTTGACCGTCAGGGTATGAATGCCGACACTGCTCAGGTCCTGGTTCTGCATGCCCACGACAATGTAGTCCTGGCCATTTTCGAGCACCTTGTCACCGCATTTGACGGTCACGATGGGCGTCTTGCGCTTGCCATCGTAAAAATAGCGCGTCTCGCTCAACGAGATCGAGGTGATTTGCGCCTGGACGATATCGAACGTGACGATCTTTCTACCTGTATAGGCACCAATGCCGTTCACGTAGACATGGGCGGTGCCCTCACCAAGGTTGCGGCCATACTCAAGCGTATAGTCCGTGCCCTCGACAAGCGTCTTGCCACCGTACATGACCTTGGGCTTGGGCATAATTTGCTCACCCGTATACGTCTGGGGAGCAATGGGCTCGACATAGGCTTCCGTAATCGGAGTGGCCTCCATAGCCTGCACCGCGTGAGCCTGCGAGGAAACGCCCGCGCCCATCGCAATCGGCATGAAACCAACCGCTAGCACAAGGGCCAGCGCAACCCGCATGAGCGCACGTGTCACTGTTTTTGCGTTTGCCATCGTCGTCCTTTCCTACTTACCCTCGTAATCGAGATTTCTCGACTCCGCTTCGCTCCGCTCGAAATGACAAGGGCCGATACTTCGCTCCGCTCGAAATGACAGATACTACTCGCCGATGCCGTACCAACCGATGCCCTCGTCTTGCCAACCAAGGCCAAGCAGATGATCACGCTCGACCTCGCTCGTCGTGTAGTTGTGGTTGTTGGCGTAGGCATTGGGATTGTACTGACGATACAGCGGAATCGTGCCGGCCGTACGCCAGCCAATGCCCTCGTCGTTCCAACCAAGCGACACGAGCACGTCACGCTCGCCGGCGTCCATGGTGTAGTGATGCTCGCCAGCGTTCGGGTTGTAGAGACGATAGACCGGAGATCCCCCCTTGGGAGCGATCCATCCGATACGCTCGTAGGTCCACCCCACCGAAACGAGGTGGTCACGCTCGTACTCGCTTGCCGTGTAGAAGTGCTCGCCGCTGTTGGGATTGTAGAGGCGGTACATATTAACGGGCTCCAACAACGACGGGTCGTTGGAAACCGTGAACTTGGTGCTTGCCGTACCCGTCGCAGACAGAATGTCGATGGAATGCTCGCCGAGGGAAAGGCCCTCGAGAAACTCCGGCTTGAGCGTGACATTGGTCTGGTTGCCGCTCAGATCGTAGTTCTCCGATTTCACGACGCTATTGTCGACCTTCACGCAGACGAAGTCCTCGACCGCGGCACTCGAGCGGAATAGCGCGCCCACCTTCGAGCCCTTGGCCCAGACGGACTCGGCGCCACTCACGATGCTGGGGCCGGGGTAGTCGGCCTTGCTCTTGGTGTAGGTGTCGGCAACGTTGTTGCGTTCGGTGGCGATTTGCTGCGAGGTGTAGGACCTGCCCGCGGTCGACGAGAGCCAGGTTGCCTGAGGCAGCTCGCAGGACTCGTCGATGAATGCGAAGTTCGCCCCCAACCTCACACGGTCAAGCGCGCCGCAGTCTTCGAAGAGGTAGCCCATGCTCCTCACATCGGACGTGTCGAAGCTCGAGAGGTCGAGAGACTTGAGCGAGGTGCAGCCGAAGAACATGCCCCACATATCCGTGAGGTTCGAGGTGTCAAAATGCGAAAGGTCAAGGGTCTCGACCATCGTGCCCGAAAACATGCGCTGCATGTTCCTCACGTGCGAGGTGTCGAAGCTCGACGTGTCGAGCGAGGAGAGCTTCGAGCAGTTCACGAACATGTCGGACATGTCGGTGACATTGAAGGTGTCGAAGTTCTTCACGTTGATGGCGGCAAGCGATGAGCAGCCCCTGAACATGCCCTTCATGCTCGTCACGCGCATGGTGTTGAATCGCGAGACATCGAGCGCGGTAAGCGCGGAGCAGCCATCGAACATATCGATCATGGCAGTGGCCGAGGACGTGTCAATCCCGGTAAGATCGATGCTCGTGAGAGCGGAGCATTCGGCGAACATGCTGTTCATGCCCTGCACGCCCGAGGTGCTAAAGCCCGACAGGTCAACCGTGCGCAGCTTCTTGCAGCCGGCGAACAGGCCATCGAGGCTCTTGTCGCCCGAGACACCGGGCATGATGCGCGCGGCGACGATGCTATCGGCATGTTCGTGCCATGGCGAGGTGCCCTCGAGATCAGCAAGCGTACCGCTCTTGCCCGACGTGGGGCGCACGGTAAGCATGCCTGCTCCGTCAATGCTCCACGAGCAGCCGCCGCTTGTGCCGCGCGCAATCTCATCAGCTTGCGCGGATGGGGCAAAGATGGGGATAAAAGCCACGGCCAGAACGAGCGCCAGAACAGCGCTCGCGATTCGTTTAGTCAGTGCTACCGCGTTCGTCATCAACTGTTTCCCTTCACGCACCTATCTCGAGAACCTTGCGGTCGAGATTTCTCGACTCCGCTCACTTCGTTCGCTTCGCTCGAAATGACAGGGGACGCCACTTCGTTCGCTTCGCTCGAAATGACAGGGGACGCCACTTCGTTCGCTTCGCTCGAAATGACGGGAGGGCACCGCTTCGTCGTATTACTTGCTGACACCATGCCAGCCGATGCCCTCATCACGCCAACCGACGCTGATGAGGTGGTCGCGCTCGACCTCGCTCGTTGTGTAATGGTGGTTGTTCGCGTACTCATACGGATTGTAGAGACGGTACAGGGGCACCTTCTGATCCTTGTCGGAATACCAACCCACGCCCTCATCGTTCCAGCCAGCATCTACGAGCATGTCACGCTCGGCGGAGGAGAGCGTATAGTGATGTTCGCCAGCAATGGGGTTGTAGAGACGGAAAACCGGGCTTCCGGTCGTGGGGGCAACCCAGCCGATGCCCTCGTCACGCCATCCCTCGTAGATGAGATGGTCGCGCTCGACAGGGCTCACGGTGAAGAAATGCTCACCAGAGTTGGGATTGTAGAGGCGCAGCATCAGATGGCCGTAGGTGGAGCCACCGTTGTTGGCATCGCCAGAATTGTTCGGGTCATCCGAGTTGCCCGGATCGTCCGGATCCGCAGGCTTGGGATTGCCCGTGACCTTGAACTCGGGGGATGCCGTGCCATTTGACGTCACGAAGTCGATGGAGTGATCGCCACCACCGAGCTTCTCGAGATACTCGGGCTTGAGGACGATGGCGCCGGTCTCCTCGTCCACCGTGTAGTTTTCCTTGTCGACGACCTTGCCGTCCACCTTCACGCACACGAGGTCATCGGGGTCGATGTCGGTCTTGATCTCTACACCGTCAGAGGAGCCAGGATCCCACGGCTCGGGCTTGTCCTCTTCCTTGATGACGGGAGGGGTCACACCCGGGTTGTCGCCCTTGTCCTTGACAAAGGTGATGGGACCATCGCCGGCGGTCATGCCATCAGAAGAGACGGAATCGCCAGTGGCAGACGAGAGCCAGTCAGCGTTGGGGAGTTTGCTATCACCAACGAACTCGAACTTGGGGCCAAGAGTGATGCGATCGATCTCGGTGCAATCGTTAAAGAAGTTGTCCATGGACTCGACCTTGGAGGTGTCAAAGTTAGAAAGGTCGAGGGACTTGAGCGAGGTGCAGCCATCGAACATGGACTGCGCATTCTTGAGCTTGCCCGTCTTGAAGTTGGAGAGGTCAAGCTCCGTAAGGGACTCGCAACCTTGGAACATTACGCTCATGTTCGTAACATTGGACGTGTCGAAGCTTGAGAGATTGAGCGTCTTGAGCGAAGAGCAACCGTAGAACATGCCGCTCATGTTCTGCACCTTGCCAGTGTTGACGCCGGTAAGGTTAACTTCCTCAAGGTTCTCGCAACCATAGAACAGGGAACCCATATCAGTTGCATTCTCGGTATGACGACCAAGCAGGCTCACCGACTTGAGCGATTTGCAGTAATAGAACATGCCGCGGATGGAAGTGGCGTTGGCGGTATCGAGGCCCGTAAGGTCAACCGAGACCATGTTCTCGCACCAATTGAACATGTCGTTGACATTAGTGCCAGCCTTCACGCCCGGCTCAATGACAGCCGAAGTAACTCTGTAGGCATATTGGGGAGCCCTCCAGCTTTCGTCGCCAAAGCTGTTGCCAAGCTTGCCACCTGCTGCACCAGGACGAATGGTGAGCTTGCCCTCGTCATCAATTTCCCATTCGCAGTCACCACTCATGCCACTGGCAACAACACCAGCCTGCGGACTTACTGTATTTGCCAAAGCAGCCGCTGGAATGAGCGCGGCGACAAGCGCAAGCGAGAATGCAAGCGCAGCTGCCTTTTGCAGAAGCGAAATGCTTCGTTTCATGGTCATGTCTGATCCTCCGAAAAAAGCTCGAGGGCGTACGAAAGCTAAGGCACGTGCCTATTTCGGCACTATTGTACGGACGAAGGCGTTTGCTTCCAGGGGATATTTGCCTGAACGGATAAAAGCGCAAGGCAGAGCGCCCGTGAGGGTAGTCCTGTCACAAAACCGTCATCTGCCCTTCACTGCTCCTCGACAAAAACGGGGCCACCCAAAGGCGGCCCCGAAGCGACTGTTACGTGCCAAGGGGTCAGACAACTGACCTATGTCCATACGATCGGCTAGCCAATGCCGTACCAAGCG
>CABURF010000080.1 GCA_902493755.1 uncultured Coriobacteriia bacterium | reverse complement strand
CTCGTCGTTATCGCGAATCGCGGCGCGTCGAATCTTGCCATTGACGGTTTTGGGAAGCTCGTCGACATAGGTGACGATACGCGGGAACTTGTACGGGGCGGTGCGGCGTTTCACCCAACGCTGCAGCTCCGTCGTGAGCGCATCCGAAGGCTCGTAGCCATCGGCCAGAACGACGGTCGCCTTCACGGCCTTGCCGCGAACTGGATCGGGGACACCCGTGACGGCGCACTCTCGCACCGCATCATGCTCCAGAAGCACGCTTTCGATTTCGAAGGGACCGATACGATAGCCGCTCGACTTGATGACGTCATCATTGCGGCCAACGTACCAGAAGAAGCCATCCTCGTCACTCCAGCACATGTCGCCCGTGTGATACCACCCATCATAAATGGCGTCCGCGGTCTTCTCGGGATTGCGATAGTACTCCATCATGATGCCCTCGGGGCGCGGTTCCATCTTGATGCAAATCTCGCCCGTCTCGCCAACGTCGCAACGGCTTCCGTCATCGCGCTTTATCTCGAGCTCGTAGAGCGGATTGGGCTTGCCCATCGACCCCGGACGCGGAGTGGATCCTGTGAGATTTGCGATGGTAAGCGGCGTCTCGGTCTGACCGAAGCCCTCGAAGATGGTGAGGCCCGTATTGGCCTTCCAGAAGTCGAAGAGATCGGGATTGAGGGCCTCGCCCGCCGTGGTGGAGTACTCGAGCGACGAGAGGTCGAAGCGCTCGAAGTCCTCTTGCATCATCAGGCGGTACATCGTGGGCGGACAGCACAGCGTGGTGATCTGGTACTTGTCTATGAGATCGAGGATTTCGGCCGGATGGAAACGGTCGAAGTCATACGTGAAGACGCACGCCTCCATGATCCATTGACCATAGTACTTGCCCCAGACGGCCTTACCCCAACCGGTATCGGCAATCGTGAAATGAATGCCGTCAGATCGCACGTTATGCCAGTGCTTTGCGGTCGGAATATGACCAAGCGCATAGGTCGAGTTATGCAAGACCATCTTGGGATTGCCCGACGTGCCACTCGAGAAGTACATGAGCATGGGATCGTAGACATTCGTCTGCACGCGCTCGAACTCCTGAGGTGCGCTGCGTACGCCAGTATTGAAGTCGATCCAGCCATCTCGGTCGATAGGTGCGGCGCAGACGCCCTCGGGACCACTGAGCACGTTGCCGACAAGCGTGTCTTCCTCGACGTCGAGTCCTCCGTCCTCGGTGAACTTCGTCGTTCCTCCGCCGGCGCCATTGACGAGAATGAACGACTCGACGCTCGGGCAGCTCTCGCGGACGTTGTCGATGATGTCGGCGATGTCCCCCACCGAGGTCGCGATAACGGCCTTTGCCTCCGAGTTGTTGAGACGATACTCGAGATCATGTTCCTTGAGCATGAAGGTAGCCGGCACCATGACGGCACCGATCTTGGCGAGTGCCGTCGCGATGAACCAGAACTGGTAGTGACGACGGACGATGACCATGACCATATCGCCCTTGCCAATGCCGAGCGATTTGAGGAAATTCGCCGTCTTGTCAGACCATGTCTTCATGTCCGCAAAGGTGAAGACGTGCTCTTCGCCTTCCGGGTTGCACCAGATCATGGCACGGCGATCGGGATCGTTTACGGCAATATCATCGACGATGTCATAGCCAAAGTTGAAAGTATCGGGATAGTGAAGCGAAAAAGACTGGAGGGTCTTATCTTTTGCGTAGGTCTCCTCTACGTAGCGTAGGTTTATGTTTCTCATGGTTCCTTCTCATAATGCTAGATTACCTGTTTGTCAGATGGCTCTATTACTACAGCCAAGAGTACGACCGGCTCGCCGTCGAGGGCGAGAAGTCCGTGACCTCGCGCCGAGTCGTACATGAGTACGTCACCTGGGCCGCAATCTTCGGTATGACCCTCATACGAAAACCGAAGGTGGCCCGAGATAATGTAATCTAGCTCCTGTCCCTTGTGATAGGAAAGGTGAATGGGCTTGTCCTGGTCCTCCTCGACGTAGGGAATGACGAGGAAGGGTTCGGCAAGCTTATTGCCCAAGTGCGGCGCCTTGTGCAGATACTCGAAACCGGCGTGGCGCTTGATCGAGAGGCCCTCGCCAGCACGCACGAGCGAATAGCCGCGTAAATGCGGGGACTCACCAGTGAGCAACTCTATGACGTCGACGCCAAAGATGTTCGCGCACTTATATAGAAAGGTGAAGGAAAGATCCTCCTCGCCGGACTCCTGCGCCGCGTATTCGGCGACCGTGCGTCCCGTGGCCTCGGCCATCTCCTGGAGCGACAGGTCGAGATCCTCGCGCATGGAGCGAATCCGGTTGCTTATTTCCTTGATTCATGGCGTTCCTCCCTTTCTGAATGTAATGGTCATTTTATACACCTTCATTAGGGGTATGCAAGAAAAAATTCTAGTTTGCGCATTATTTTTTGAAACTGCACCAAAACAACGTTTTGCGCTCTTTTTCGCAAAAGGAAGCTATGCTGTTGTGCACTCGGCGGCAAAACTCATGAAAGCCGCTCGTTGACATGGTCCTCGAACGTCTCGGGATCCATGGGGCGAGCGCAGAAGTATCCCTGGGCATAGTCGCATCCAACAGAACGCAGGAAGTCATATTGCTCTTCTGTCTCCACGCCCTCCGCGATGACGGGAATTCCAAGGCCATGAGCCATGTTCACAATGGAAGTGAATATGCTCGCAACACGCGAATTGCGCTCGAGGTTTTGCATAAAGACCATATCCGCCTTGAGTATGTTGACGGGAATGTCGCTAAAGGCATTGAACGACGAATACCCGCTGCCAAAATCGTCCATGAGAACGGTGAACCCGTAATCCTGCAAGCGCTTGACCATCGAGATGATCAGATCAACGGTCTCGGTATATGACGACTCCGTGACCTCGATGCGAAACAGCTTCGGGTTGATATCGTATTTCTCGACAAGGGTGACGATCTCGTCAAAGAGTGACGAGTTGAAGATGCTTCGTCTGGAGAGATTCACCGAAATGGGGATCTCGGGAAGGCCCCTATCCCGACGACTCGCGAGAATCTGGCAGACCTGCTCCCAGATATTATGATCCATCTTCGAAATAAAGCCGTTTTCCTCAAAAAGCGGGACGAAAATACCGGGCGAAACGATGCCGTGTCCTGGACGATGCCAGCGCACGAGAGCCTCGGCGCTAACGGGAAGATTTGTCGCGACATCGTAGACGGGCTGAAGCTGAACGTGGAATTCGCCGTTCTCGAGCGCGTGTTCCATGTTGTTGAGGATGTCCTGCTCCTCGAGCATGCGCTCGGTAAGCTCGGAATTGTAGTAGGCGATATGACGATCGTAATCCCTTTTGACCGTATCGCGTGCCATCATGGCATGATCGAGCATGACGCTCGTCTCGACGTCGTTGTCCTCGATGCGGTTGACGCCGGCAACGAGCGAAGGGGTGAAGTCGATATTGCTCTGCGCAAGAAGGGACCTAATATCATCGGCAATGCTTTCGATGACATCTTCGACATCGACCTCGCTTTCCTCGAGGCAGAAAGCAAAGTTATCATTTCCCAGACGACCATAAACGCCGGCATCGACAAAGAGCCTATTCATGCAATACGCCGCGGCAATAAGCATCCTGTCACCCAATGCGGTCCCAAACAACTCGTTGAAGGTCTTGAAGTTCTCGAAATCCCAGACGACGAGCAGGTACTTCTTCTCCGAATGGATAGCGATCATGTCCTGCATCTCCCGCAGGAAGGCCTTTCGCGTATAGAGGCCCGTCAAATCGTCATGATCGGTAATCCAGGCCGCTTCCTCGAGCATGCGTACGCGCACTCGCTGTTCTTCGAGCTCGCGCGCGTTGATGACGAGGTGAATGCGACGCCGCATGATTTCAGGCTCAATGGGTTTGGTGAGAAAATCGGAAGCGCCTGCATCGAGCGCGTGTACCTCCGCAGCCGTCACGCTATCTGCCGTAATGACGATTACGGGGATATCCGCAATGGCAGGATTCGCTTGCTTTTCGGCAAGGACGTCATATCCGGTTTGTCCCGGCATATGCAAATCGAGCAAGACGACATCGATGCCATCCGCCCCATGCTCAACCATGATGTCAAGGGCATCGCGACCATTATCCGCTTCGAGGATGTTGTACTCGGAGGCAAGGATTCCGCCCATTTGCATACGATTGATTATCGAATTGTCAGCAATGAGGATAGTCTTATCGTACACGGCCACTCCATCCCAACACGAACTGCACGAGCGATGGTTTCATGACAAATTAGGCCCCGATGGCCTCAATCACAAGGGTGTAAGACTTCCTAAGCCTATCGATGACCGGAGCAATCGCATCGTAATTCTGAGCACGCAGCAAAGCGACGATCTCTGCGGCATCCGCATAGACCTCGGTCATGGAGAGATTGCTGCTCATGCCCTTAATCTCATGCATATGCGAGAAAAGTCCATCCCAATCTTGCTTCTCGAAAGCCTCAAGGGACTCGGCATAATTGGTATCTTGAGCAAACATTCCAAGCAAACGCTCATAAAGCGTATCGTTACCGGCGCAGCGACGAAGCCCGTCCTCATAATCGATACCGGCATCCTGAAGCTTGGCAATATCCATCTTCTCACCTACGTTCATGCAATGGAGCAATCCTATCTTGCGGCTTTCATTCTATACCAACAGCAGGGCGCTTCGTTGACATGCCTCTGATGCTATGACAAGCGGGTGGGAAACTCGCGCCAGCGCTTGCGCAATCGCTAATCATGGTGAAATTGTCTGGAATCTCCCGAAGCCTTGTGAGGTCCATGACTTGCTGTTTAAATACGAAGCTCAACAGATGACGCACATCACCAATCGAAACGTTGGGTTAAAAACATGGAAGAATCATTGAACCGCAGGTCATTCCTTGGCGCCGCCATTGCCGGTGGCATCGCCGGGATCGCAAGTCTCGTCGCCACCCCTTCGGCACATGCTGTCACAAGTGCCGAAAAGCGCGCCGAGGTCCAGGCGGCAAAGGCTCGTCTCGACTCGATGACATCGCAGCTTGAGCAAACCGTCGCGCAGTTCAACGCCGCACAGGACGCATACGATGCCGCAGCGGCGAAGGTCGCCGAATGCCAGGTGAAGATTGACGAGGCAACCGCGAAGATATCTTCGCTGCAAGGCCGCCTTGGTAACAGGGCGACCGCCATGTATCGCGAGGGGGCTACCTCGTACCTGGATGTCCTCATGGGTTCGAATTCCTTCGATGACTTCGCGAGTACCTGGGACATGCTCGACCAGCTCAATGCCGAAGACGCCTCGCTTGTGGACGATGCCAAGGCAACGAAGGCGCAGCTCGATGCCGCAAAAGCCGAACTCGATGCCAACGAGCAAGCCGCGCAGGCCGAGCTCAACACGCAGGCCGACCTGAAGGCTTCCATCGAGGCCCAGGAGGCTGCGTACCAGGCCGAGTACAACAGCCTAAGCTCCGAGTACCAGCAGCTCATCGCACAGGAACGCGAAGCGGAAGCCCAGCGCCAGGCGGCAGCATCTGCTGCTTACACGCCCTCCATGTCGAGCCCTTCCTCGTCATCGTCATCTTCCTCGGGTGGTGGCTATAGCTCCAGCTCGAGCATCCCCTCACATGGGTCGGTTGTCGACTATGCGGCTTCGCGCCTGGGATGCCCCTATGTCTGGGGCGCTTCAGGACCCAACACCTTCGACTGCTCGGGTCTCACTATGTGGTGCTACGCCCAGATCGGCATCAGCCTGCCCCACTATGACAGGTCGCAGTATGCCGCAGCACGTGCACGCCTCAATCCGCGCGATGCCGCACCCGGTGACATCCTGTGGCGTCCGGGTCATGTCGCCATCTCCACCGGCGGCACCAACTACATTCACGCGCCGCATACGGGCGCCGTCGTAAGCTATGGTAGCGGAGGTAATTGGGTGTGTGCATTGCGTTTCTAGGGCTTCGCTAATGTGAAGGTTTCGAGAAGAAGCTGTTAAGAAAACGTTCAGATGATGTGTCATGCGTGCGAAAAACGCGTGCATCGCCCCATAAACCAGTAATATACGGCAGCAACCCGTCCAATTCGGATGATTCGGTAATCGAACCACGAACATGCACGCCGAAGGATGATTATGTCACGCTCCATATCTCGCGCCTGTGTC
>CABURF010000079.1 GCA_902493755.1 uncultured Coriobacteriia bacterium | reverse complement strand
GTCGTCTTCAAGGCGGGAGACGGCAACGCCGTTCTTTTCGGCACGCAAGGCCTCGTAGCGCTGTGCCATAGCCGGATCAAGCTGGGCGATGAGCGCCGCACGCTTGGTCTCGAGCTCGCTGATACGCTCCTTGATGGCGCCGCCTTTCTGCTTGAAGCTCTCGGTATGATGCATCTCGGCATGATCGGTCTTGGCAAGCGCCTCTGCCACCTGCTCGGCAAGCTTTTCGACCTTGATCTGACGCTCGAGCAGCTCATCTTGCTCGACGGCGATGCTCTTCTGACGCTTGACCTGACCCTCCATATCGCGTGTGATGGATGCAGTGGCACGATAATCTGCATTCGTGTCGAGCTTTTCCTGGAGGGCCTTGATCTTGGCGATGACGCGCTCCTCTTCGGCCTGGAGCTTGGCGATCTTGCCCTCGACCTCATCAAGGAGTTCCACGACCTGATCTTGCTTGCCCTTGATTTCCTTGCGCTTTGCACGGCAATCCATGATCGCCTTGAGTTCGGGTAGCTCGTCCAGTTCGCGCTTGGAGCGCATGATCTGCGTATCGCAGTCCTGCAAATCGAGAAGCACCTTGCTATCGGACATGGATCAATCTCCTTCTCACGCCGCCCACCAATTACGGTGAGACCCTCGCAGGTCAACGATATCGTCTCGAACTATGCCACATGCAAGCAAAGCGTCAATGAGCACATCGACTATGGGAAGCTCCGAGCAATCGTGGCCAAGTTCGATAACCGAGAGATAAGGTTGTGCATCAACGCATAGATGATAACGCGTCTCTCCGACGATCATGCAGTCGATACCGGCAACGACGCATCGTTCGTAGAGCTCGGAATCACTCCAGGAGCCATTCAAGAAGGCGATACGATTAATCAGACGCTCTGGATCACCCCAGACGCGAGGATGGCAATCGAAGTTGCGCGCCACGAGCTCGGCGACAACGCCAAGCGTCGGATTCGTATCCCAATCCGGAATGAGAAGAGCGCCAAAGCCCTTGTCCTGCACGCAGCAGCGCGGATCAAGGATCGTTTCGCAGTTGCCCAGACACGAGCAGCCCATGATGGTCGCGAAGCGCTCGCGTGTTGCAATGGCACGATCTGCGTTCGTGTGCATGGCAATCGTCGCCACATCACGCTCGATGGCCTCATAGATCATGCGACCTGGCCCCGGCGTGACCGCCTGGCTCTCGGGCCCAAACTCGTTAGGACCTGCCTTTATGTAGGGGGGATGATGCGTCACGAGCACATTGCATCCGGCTTCGGATGCAGCAATCACGTTCGCGACGCTCATGTCGAGCGCGACGGCGACCTTGCCGATGCGATGCGTGCGATCGCCCACGGCAAGTCCCGGCTGATCCCAGCTTTCCGCATCCTCACGCGGAAAAGCCGCAAAAAGCTTGTTCTCGAGCTCGCCAATTGTCTCTGGAGCAGTCATGTTCACGTCCCTAGTCCTCAATCGTCACATGCCGCCTGTCGCCATCGGGCGTCGGAATCGTCACGAACCCATACCCCGCCCTACTCATGAGCGCAACGGCATCGTCGAGATTTGCCGCCACGTCTTGCGGTGCGTGCGCATCGCTGCCAATCGTGCACTCCACGCCCGCGTCATGAAACGAACGAAGCATCTCGAGCGCAGGATACATCTCACGCGCATCATTGCGCAGGCCGGCGGTGTTTACCTCGATCATGCGCCCTGCACGCGCAGCGGCTATTGCCATCTCGTAATTGTACTCTCTCGCATCGAAACTTGGGCGCCAGCCATACTTCTTGGGCAAGTCGGGATGCGAGAAGCAGGTGATGGGACCGGGATGCGCGGCCATGTCGAGCCACGTCTTGAAATATGCGCGCCACAGGCCGTCAATGCCATATTCATCCCATATACTCAGATCACGTGAATCATCAATGGGCCGGTTATCGATGAAATGAACCGAACCGAGCACGTATTCGAAAGGCTCGCAAAGTTCGGTGAGCTCGTCGCTACGTCCGGGCAACCAATCAGCTTCGACACCGCAAATGAGCTGCAAGGAGCTTTCCGCATACGCAAGACGCTCGCGTTGCTCATGAATCTCCTCGATATAGCGTTTCATGGTCTGCGAAGACATGGAGGTCTCGAACTGCGGATCCATCCCCTCGGGAAGCACCAGGTGCTCGGTCTGGGCGAAGGTCGATAGACCCAGATCATCGGCCCGCCTCACCATGTCGGCAATGGAACCCGAGCCGTGCCCAGAATATGCCGAATGCGAGTGACAGTCTATGCGTTCGCATATGCGCGTCATCTGAGTACCTCGGGCAGTGCCTCGACGAAGCGGTCGATGTCCTCCACGCTTGTCTCCCTGCCAAAGGAAAGGCGTATGCCACCCAAAGCGTCATCGCGGGACAAGCCCATGGCGCTTAACACGTGGCTTGGATCGAGCGATGAAGACGAACAGGCGGAGCCTGATGATATTGCGAAGCCCGCATTATCGCAGCGCAGCACGACCGTCTCGCCCTCGAGCCCCTTCACATGCAGAGAAAGGATATGTGGCACGACAGGCGCATCGGCATCGAGTGTGACCGTGATGCCATGGGCGTATCCGCCATTCCCAATGGCGTCGAGCAGTCGAGACCTCAGCGTGCTTGCATGGTTCCACGTTTCCTCACGCTCCGCGACGGCATACTCGACCGCCTGGGCAAAAGCGCAGGCACCTGGAACGTTGGACGTGCCGCTACGCATGCCCGCCTCCTGGCCTCCCCCGTGAATAAGTGGCGCGATGCGTCTGCCGCGTCGCAGATAAAGCGCGCCGATACCCTTGGGAGCGCCGATCTTATGAGCCGAAAACGCACAGGCATCCACATCGCTTGCCTCGAGGTCGAGAGATAGCTTTCCGAGTGCCTGGACGGCATCGCAAAAGAAGAGGGCATCGTGTTCATGCGCAACGCGCGCAAGCTGCGTGATGGGTTGAATCGTGCCGAGTTCGTTGTTAACTGCCTGGACGCAGACGAGGCAGGACGCATCGCCCGCATCCTCGATTGCCGCAAGCAAACCCTCGAGTGCGGTAGGGTCTATGACGCCATTGGCGTCTGGCATGAGCCGGTCGACCTTGTAACCAGCGGATTTGAGCGCATCGGCTGCGTTAAGCACCGCATGATGCTCGATTGCCGAGACAATGACGTGCGTATGCGCAGCTCCTGTAACAGGTTTTGCAAGCCCCTTGATAGCCATGTTGTCAGCCTCGGAGCCACCCGAAGTGAAAATGATCTCGGAGGGCGCATGCGCTCCGAGCGCACGGGCTATACGGGCGCGTGCATCACGTAGCTGCGTAGCTGCTTCACGACCCTCGGTATACAGCGCATTCGCATTAGCCCAGGATGCGTTCTGCAGCACCTCGCACAAGCGCGTATCGAAGGGTGCCGTCGCAGCATAATCGAGGTAGACGCGGGAAGCGTTAACGGCAGGCATCGCGTATGTCCCTCAATGCCACTGCCGGGTCATCAGCGCAGAAGATGGCGCTGCCGGCGACGAGCACATCTGCACCCACGGCGCTCACGAGCGATGCCGTCACGGCGCCAATGCCCCCATCGACCTCGATGAGCGGGGCAGCACCTTCGGCCTTGCACATCTCGACAATTGCCGCGATCTTGGCAGGCGAGTTCTCGATGAAGGACTGGCCACCGAAGCCGGGATGTACGCTCATCACGAGCACCATGTCGACAAGTCCGAGCAAACCCGCGAGCGCGGATGCATCCGTCTCGGGATTGAGCGAGATACCCGCCTTCACGCCGGCATCGCGAATCGTGCGGAGCATGGCCGCGGCATCATCGCATGCCTCGACATGGACAGTTACGGAATCGGCTCCCGCGTCAATGTACCAGGGCACCTGCACCTCGGGATTGTCAATCATCAGATGCACGTCGAGCGGTACGTCCGTCACGCGCTTGAGCATCTTGACATGTGCGGGACCAATGGTGAGGTTGGGAACGAAGTGGCCATCCATCACGTCGACGTGTATCCAATCGGCACCTGCCTCGGAAATCATGCGCACATCACGTTCGAGATTAGCGAAATCGGCGCTCAAAATGGATGGCGCAATCTGGATGTCCGTGAACATGGGTGCCTATCCCTTCATTCCTGTTCCGCCTTCACGGGACGCTCGAAAAGCGTCTCGATTATCTCATGCGGATCGCGTCCTTCCCAGAGCACTTGCCGCACGGCCTCGGCAATGGGCATCTCAACATCATGCTGGCGCGCAAGCTCAGTCACGGTCCTACAGGCAACGGCACCCTCGGCGACCATCTGCATCTTCTCCTCGAAAGCCGCAAGCGTGCCTCCTTCGACGAGAAAGGTGCCAAGCGCGCGATTGCGAGAGTGCTCCGAGGAACAAGTCGCGATCAGGTCACCCACACCAGCAAGGCCCAAACAAGTGCGCGCGTCGCCACCGAGCGCGACGACAAGGCGTGTTACCTCGGCAAGGCCGCGTGTCATGAGAGATGCCGACGCGTTATCGCCCAACTGCATGGCCACGCTCATGCCATTCGCGATGGCAATGACATTCTTCGAGGCAGCACAAAGCTCCACGCCCGTCACATCGGAGGTGGTATATACACGAAACGTCGAGGTATTGAAGAGATCTTGGAAGTAGAGGGAGCATGCTTCGTCGGATGAAGCGACTACCGTGGCAGCCGGCAGACCGCGCGAGACTTCCTCGGCATGGTTGGGGCCGGAAAGGCAGGCGATGCGCGACGAGTTGCCGAGCACGTCTTCGAGAAGCTCGACCATCGTAAAGCCCGTCTGTGCCTCGATGCCCTTCGTCAAGACGATGACGGGCAGGTCGGAGGCGATGAAGGGCGCGCACGACGAGGCGATGGAACGCAGGTACGACGAGGGGCACACGAAGATGGCGGCATCAATGTCGCGAAGCGACTCCTCGAACGAAGCGCTCGCCGTCACGCCAGTGAGTTCGACGTCGGGCAGATGGCGCGGATTGCGATGGGTCGCATTGATGGCATCGGCCACATCGGCACTACGCGTCCACATCCTCACCGCAATGCCCTTGCCGGCGATGAGGTGGGCAATGGCCGTTCCCCACGTGCCCGAACCGATAATCGCGACGTTTTCCATCACAGCTCTTCCTCGAGCTCTTTATCCAGCTCCTCTTCATCTACGGCGGTCTTTTCACCTTTGGACTTGAAGGAGAACTTGGGCTCGGTGCCGTTCATCATACGCTGGATGTTGCTACGGTGCGCGAAGACGACGGCAATCGCAATGATGATGCTGACGATGAGCAGCGGAACATTGCCTCCGTAGAAGAGGAATGACCAGATGGGAAGGCTGATGGCCGCGCAGATGGAGCCGGCCGAGACGCGCTTGCTAATTCCCACGACGACGAGGAAGGTCGCGAGCAGACATAAGGCGACGAAGGGATAGGCCACGAGTATGGAGCCAAAACCCGTGGAAATGCCCTTGCCTCCCTTGAAGCCGAGCCACGGACAGAAGACGTGGCCGACAATGGAGAAGAGAACGGCAAGCACGATGAGCAGGTCGAGCTGCCACATCGCGTCAAAGGGCATGAGACCGGCGACGATGCGCGCGAACACGACGGCAATCGCTCCCTTGCTCGCATCGGCCAAAAAGGTGATGACGAAGGCCTTCCAGCCAAAGAGGCGGCTCATGTTCGTCGCACCGATGGACCGCGAGCCACCCGAACGCGGGTCGGAATGATAGAGAGCCTTGGCGATGAGCACGCCGAAGGGAACGCTTCCCACCAGGAAGGACACGACGGCCACGAGGAGGAAATCGAGCAGGATGATGGGAGACATGACTAGTTCTTCCTCTTGAACTTGATACGCACGGGCGTTCCGACAAGATCGAAGTTCTCGCGCAGGCGATTCTCAAGATAGCGACGATAGGTGTCGTCGATAATCTCCGGAAAGTTCGCGAAAAACGTGAACACGGGTGGCTGGGTCGCAGCTTGCGTCACGTAATTGAGGCGCAGGCGCTTGCTGCCCTTCACGATGGTATGACCGAAGTCGCGCAGCTGGGTGAGCAGCGCATTGAGCTGATTGGTCGGGATGTGGCACGAGTAGTTCTGGTAGACGGTGTTGATGGCATCCCAGATGCGATGAACCGAGCGACCGGTCTTGGCCGAGATGGAGATGACGGGC
>CABURF010000078.1 GCA_902493755.1 uncultured Coriobacteriia bacterium | reverse complement strand
AGCAGGCCATTCGCCAGAACGAGGAAATCGACTGGGATGGATACGAAGAGCTACGCACCGCCCTGTTCGCCCTTCGCGACAGAATGGGCCAAGGCGAAGTGACCTTGTGCCACTGCGATCCACTCTGCGAGAACTTCGTGAAGAACGCGAACACAAAACGCATGTACCTCATCGACTGGGAGTACGGCGGCATGAACGACCCACTCTGGGACGTTGCCGACGTCATCATCGAAGCCGGATTCGACCGCGAACAGCGCGACCTGTTTCAAAACAGCTATTTTGGTCGTCCTGCCACTCCAGACGAGGATGAGCGAATCAGCATCAACATCATTCTCATCGACTTTCTCTGGGCGCTGTGGGGCAAACAGCGCAGCTACTACGATCATTCTCTGGACGAATACGGACCCGAGCGATTTGCTCGGGCACAGCAGAACTTCGCGGCGCTCAATCAGTAGACAATCACGGGCCATGCGCCCATAAGGAGGAAACCAGCCATGCCGTACGCCTTTGGAGCAGCTCTCACCTGGGCATTTGACACTGTCATCCTGTCGATCGCGCTCTCCCACACCATATTCTCCGCAGGCGAGGCATTGCTGCTCGCATCGTTCATCAGCACCTTCCTGCATGACGCAACCTCGACTGTATTCATGTGGCTCTACATGGGTGTCAAGCGACAACTTGCCGCCTGCTGGCGTGCGCTGCGCTCCAAGAGCGGCAAATGGATGATCTTCGCATCGATCATGGGCGCCCCCATCGGCATGAGCGGCTACGTGATGGCCATCAATAATATCGGCCCTGCGTACACCGCCGCAATCTCGGCGTTCTTCCCCGCCGTCGGTGCAGTGCTCTCGTATTTCGTGATGAAGGAGAAGCTCAAGGTCTACCAATGGTGCGGTCTTCTCGTCAGTCTCATCGCCATTGCCGTCCTCGGCTGGACTCCCGACAGCAGCGCTCCCGGTAACTGGGGTCTGGGCATCTTCGGCGCCCTCCTAACCGTCGTGGGATGGGGCTCCGAGGCCGTCATCATGGCCTATGGCATGAAGGAGCCCGGCGTCTCGGACGAGCATGCGCTACTCATACGCCAAACGACATCGGCCCTCTCCTACGCTCTCGTCCTGCTTCCGCTCATGGGCGGCTGGGTCGCCACGATCGAAGTCTTCTCGAGCGGCGCTATGCCCATTGTCGCAATTGCGGCAATATTCGGCACGGTCTCCTACCTCTTCTATTACAAGGCGATCGTTCGTATTGGGCCCGCACGCGCGATGGCGGTCAACATCACCTATTCCGCCTGGGCCATCCCCGTGGGCTTCGTGCTGCTGGGTTCCATCCCCTCGCCCATTGGCATATTCTGCGCATTCGCAATCATCATCGGTTCGATTACCTGTGCAGCCGACCTCAAGCAACTCTTCGGCATCAAGGGAGATCCGCAGCTCACGATCGAGCCAGAAACGGAGACGGAAGCGGAATAGGGCCGCGTCCCCTACGGCTCACAAGCGCTTTCCTTGCTCGTACCACGGCAGGACCATGTCCAGGTACCGTTTGGCATAGCGATAGTAGACGTAGAGCCATTCGCCCACGACGTCACCTTCGGCCTCCTTCATGAGAGACCAGACGTACCAGCACCAACCGGCAAATGCCACGTACGCGAAATTGTGCCGCAACTCTTCGAACGTAGGCGGGCGACCAAAGTAGTACGCGAGCGCTTCCTCCGCCTCTTCGACCGAGAGTTCGCAGCACACCGTATAGGTGCCGAAATCGCTCGCGTAATCCGACATGCCCGCGTACTCCCAATCAATGAGCGAGATCTCGTCATCTGCCCCTATGAGGAAATTCAGGGAAAAGAAATCGTTGTGGCAATGGCACGTGTAGCTGTCGTCACCATCGACGAACTCACGCAGGTGCCGCATGCGCGCGGCCATCTCATCATAACCAGGAACGTCAATGATGCCGCGCCGATCGCGAAGTAGCCTCTCATACCGCATGGATTCTGCATAGAAATCGAATTCCCGCTCGAGCGTTGCCTTGGACTCATGCAGGGTACGTGCCATGTGCATGGCACGACGGGTCTGCTCGCCGTCGTGCGGATCAAGCGGCCTGCTATCGGCTATGAAGCGGGAAAGTTTCCATCCGGTCTTCGGGTCACCGGCAATGAACGTATTGTCGAGGCCAAGCTCGCGCGCGATGTCGAGTCCGGCCAGCTCGGCATGGCGGTCAACGAGGTTCTCGGTTCCCACACCGGGGTGGCGATACACGTATTCGCTCTCGCCCACCCGTACGTGACACGAGAGGTTCGTAAGGCCTTGCTTAAGTGGATAGACGTCACAGATGTCCGTCTTCTTGCAACCGAGCACGGTCACGATGTTGTCGAAGGCACGCGAGTCCACATTCTCGAGAAAGGCCGGGTCAAACTCGCGTAGATCGTCCAACGTGTCGAATTCGTAAATCATGTCGGCGGGATAGGGTCGCGCAACCATGTGAAACTCGTCAACATGGTCGGCGAACAGGGCCTCCCACAGCTTGTCCTTCGTTGCAGACAGGTCCCACTCATCGCGAATGATCTGGGCCATATGCCGAGAAAACGGCTCGTCAAAGAACACGTGCCCGAGCATGGCCTGCGCATCAGCTCCGCTCGTGGTCACTCCTACGATGCGGTTTTCGGTGTCGAGGCACACGCACCACTCGTCAGTCGCATCCTGGACATATTGCGTCGCGTAATACGCTTCGAACACATGGGATTCGAAGGGATTCTCGACAAAATAATTGTCCGACGAGCAAACGTAGGTGCGCCTAAGCCTATCGAGAACCACCATGAGCGACGAATGGTTGTTTCTTTCCGCGTACCGATCGTTCACGACGATGCTCACGCCAAAGAGCTCTTCGAGATAGAAGAAGTATTCCTTTTTGTATCCGACCACGACCGTAATGTCATCGATGCCCGCCTCCTTAAGTTGGCGAATCTGTCGCTCGATGAGAATTTCGCCGCGTGCATGTAGGAGCCCCTTGGGTTTTTCGTACGAAATCGGTGCAAAGCGTGTGGAGAGGCCGGCTGCCAAAATGACCGCATTATCGACCCGATAGGGCTCGAGCGCTGCGATGCCTTGCCCTGTCACTTGCAAGTCTTCGGAAACTCCCTTCTCGAGGGCTCCACGCTCGATCAGCTGGCGCACCGCAACGCTCACCGCCTCCACGGAAAGCCCCGCATGCTCGGCAATCGAGTGCCGAGAGGCAGGCGGCTCCTGTATGAGGCTTTGCAAGACGAGGAACTGGTTACGTGTCAGATCTCCTGCGTTTTTCGCATCTGTGGCCACCATGCGTCCTTTCAGATTTCTCTTATGCACTCCACCCAGATAAGATGATGGTATCAGAGTGATATTCAATTTCATACTATTAATTAGATTATTGAATTCACGTGTGAGGAAATGGTGATGTCCTGCACTGTATTTCACAAAATGTGAAGCATTGCATATTCGTAACACCATTTATCCGAAATAGTGTGCCGAATACGGAATTCGTAACACCACTTTATCCGCATTGTTTTATCGTTAGCGTCCATAGCTTGGACAGAAAGGAGTCCTTCCGTGAAGACCAAACGTCTATTCATCGCTTTATGCGCCTGCTTCGCGCTGCTGCTTGCCCTTGTCGGCTGCTCGTCTGCAGCATCTTCAAGCTCCGACTCGACACGTACCGTGACCGACGTCTATGGCCGCAACGTAACCGTTCCTGCCGACGTCCAGACCTGCGCCACCGTCGGTAGCGCCGCGCGTTTCGTCGTTTATGCCGGAGGCACCGATAAGCTCGTCGCCGTCACCGAGATGGATAAACCGGCAGTCCTGGCTCGTCCCTATACCGTTGCCTGGGAACAAGTCCTCGCGGAGCTCCCCACGACCTCCAACGGCAATCATCTCATGGAGACGAGCGTAGACGGTGAAGCGCTGCTCGAGCTCAAACCTGACGTTATCATCTCGAGCCGTTCGGCCCAGGAATGCGACGAGTTGCAAAGCCAGCTCAACATCCCCGTCATCGGCATCAGCTATCAGGATCAGATGTTCACGAAGGACGTCTTCGAGTCTATCCAGGTCGTCGGCGAAGTCCTCGGCACCACCGAGCACGCGCAACAGGTCATCGACAAGATGAATGCCTGGCAGGCCGATCTTGACACCCGCACCGCGAACATCCCCGATGTGGACAAGCCGAGCTGCTATGCCGGTGCCGTGAACTACAAAGGCGCCAAGAGCTTCGGCGGCACCTATGCCCAGTATCCGCCGTTCGTCGCCGCGCACATCGACAATGTCGCCGATAGTACGGTCGAGTCCGGCTCCGTCGAGGTCACCCTCGAGCAGCTTGGCGAATGGAACCCGGATTTCATGTTCCTCAACGCGGGCAACATGGAGCTTATGAAGAAGGACTATGCTGACAACCAAGCGTTCTTCGACAATCTCACGGCCTTCCAGACAGGCAATCTCTACACCCAGCCCTCCTACAACATGAACGGCACCAATATCGAGATTGCCATCTGCGATGCCTATTTCAACGCAGCCACCGTCTATCCCGACGCCTTCGCAGATGTCGACCTCGAGAGCACGTATCGCGAGATTCTCGACACCATGCTCGGCACGAATTGCTATGACCAGTTGACAGCTGCCGGCCTCAGGTTCGGCAAGCTTAGCTTCTAGTCAACCTACGCATAACCGAGGCGAGGAAGAAAATGAATCCCGAGGACTTGAAGATGGCACATGCCGCGCAGGCACCATCCTCATATCGCGAGCAATATCGCGGATACACGAGGTACAAGCGCCTTGTCATCGTGGCGCTCGTCGTCATCCTTCTCGTGCTCGTCTTCGTCTCGATCATGCTCGGGACGGCAAGTCTCTCCCCTCTCGACGTGCTAGCCGCACTCTTTGGACAGGGCGACGAACATGCCCTCATCGTCGTGTGGAATCTGCGCATGCCGAGGATACTCACCGCCATCGTCGGTGGCATAGCCCTTGCCCTCGCAGGCTGCGCGTTTCAGAGCGTGTTGCGCAATCCCCTCGCTTCCGCGAGCACGCTCGGTATCTCCCAGGGAGCGGCGTTTGGCGCCTCCATCGCCATCATCGTCCTGGGTGTCGGATCATCGAGCGTAGCCTACGAGGGCCTAGGAGCCAGCAACCCCTACCTCACCGTCATCTGCGCCTTCCTCGGCGCCATGGCCTCGACCATCGCCATCCTTGCGCTTTCGCGCTTTCGCGACATGACGCCCGAGAGCATCGTGCTTGCCGGTGTGGCGCTCTCGGCGCTGTTCACGGGCGCGACGGCCCTCATCCAATACTTTGCCGAGGATACGCAGGTTGCTGCCGTTGTTTTCTGGACTTTCGGTGACCTCGGACGCGCCTCGTATCGCGAAATCGCCATCATGGGCGTCATCGCCGCAGCGACCTTTATCTTCTTCTATTGCAATCGTTGGAACTTCAACGCAATGGAATCGGGCGAGGGCACGGCCCATGGACTGGGTCTCAACGTGCAGCGTACGCGTCTGCTCGGCATGATTGCCGGTGCCTTTGCCGCATCGTCGGTCATCGCGTTTTGCGGCACCATTAACTTCATCGGTCTCGTTGCCCCACACATTATGCGGCGCTTCATCGGCAGCGACTACCGCTACCTGCTCGTCGCCTCGGCGCTCGCCGGCGCGGGTATCCTGTTGCTCTCCGACATCATCGCACGTATGGCACTCGTCGGTGTCGTGTTGCCCATCAGCGCCATCACCTCCTTCGTGGGTGCGCCCCTCTTCCTGTACCTGCTCATGAGGGGAGCGCATCGATGAGCACGGACACGCGCATGACCCACGGCACCGTCCTCGAGGCCAGCGAAATCGCCTTCGCATATCCTGGCTCCGGCCAGACCCTCGAGAAGGTGAGCGCGCAGGTGTTGCCCGGCTCGTTTCTTGCCATACTCGGCGTCAACGGCTGCGGCAAGACAACGCTGCTCTCCTGTCTCGATGACATCATTCGCCCACAACGTGGCACCGTCACGCTGGCCGGTGAGGATATCGCTAGCTATACCCGCGAGGAGCGCGCACGCAAGATCGCACTCGTTGCACAACATTCCCATGCGCACGGCGTCACCGTCTACGATGCGCTTTTGCTCGGCAGGAAGCCCCACATCAAGGCCGCGCCCAGCGAAGAGGATTT
>CABURF010000077.1 GCA_902493755.1 uncultured Coriobacteriia bacterium | reverse complement strand
GTAGCTACCGTTCGGGAGCCGGACTACGGTCGTATGGGCCTCAAGAGCCTCGATGAGCGACTTGAGGTTCCGGCTCGCGAAATCTCCGCCGCCGACCAAGTGGCCGTACTCGCTCCAAAGCTCTCGCGCATCCGATTCGGCCCACTCGCAGCAGACCGCTATCACGTCGAGTTCGCAGTTCGCTTCGTCCAGAAGCTCGTAGAGGTACCTGTAGGCCTCCGGCGAGTAGTAGTCCCTCCCGAAGTCGCGAAACTCGTGCTCGAACTCGTAGAGGGAGAGGGTCTTGCGCACAGCCATGGTGGGCCTCCTTGCATCTGGTCGAGCATCCTTCCTTTCGTGATGCTCCTTGCGATGCGCAGGCCTCGCCCCGGTTCTGCCGCGTCAAGGATTCCAGCGGAAAAGTCTTCGGCGCTGGCTCGCCAGCACGGGGTCGAAAAGTTTTTTGCGCCTTGATGCGGTAGATCGGGGGCGAGACGATGTGCAGCGTGAGGGTTATCCGAAAAGAGAAGGCTGCTTCGGACGCAAAGAGGCCATCTGTGCGCAGAGTGCCTTCCCGTCAGTTCGTGAGGAGGACTGCTGCTAGATGGGATTTTGCAGCGAGAACCTATCGAGCGCCGCCCGAGCAGCGTCAACGTCGCCGCCCAGCTCTGTGATTCTGATTCGCGCCGAATCGTCAACGGACTTCGAGAGAGCCATCCACATGGCAGTGGCATCCTCGGCGGTGTCAGTTCGCATGAACGCCTTGAGGATTGAGACCTCTGCAACCTGCACAGCATCGGCGATATTGGCAGAATCATTCATTTTCAGCTTCTCCATCTAACGTGTTGTCTTCGGTGGGAACATCATCGCTATCTGCCGATTCGATACCCTTTTTCTTGCTGTTGCATTCTTGTCGCCACGCAACAAAACGTGCTTTCACCTTTGGAGCAAATCGGTAAACCACATAACCTACGGCAGCAGTTCCTAGTGCAACAAGAACCCCCTTTTTCAGAGTGTCGGCATCTACGAAATCGTCTGCGTCTACTTCAAATTGCTCTTCGTCGTCTGGAAAAATGCGCTTGTTACTATCTGTGTCAAACGGCTCAAAATCTTCTGGGTTTTCGAGTGCATCATTGATTAGCGATGCAAGCCCGAAACCAGCCGAATCCCCTGGGTAATACTCGGAAAGCGAATAGCTAGAACGGCCAGTGATTTTCCCGTCATCATCGAAATCATGGACAACATAGCGCTCCGTTTTGCCACTATTAGATTTGAAGTGTGAGGTGAGGGTAGTCCCATCCAGTTCGTAAGAATCAACTCGGCCAGATATATTCATAGCTGCATTGACTGCCTTTTCAAACTGCTCTTGGGTGTATGCCATTCTTAATCGCCTTTCGTAGCGTTTGCATAGAGCTGGAACAAGTGAGCAACAATCTTTTCCTCGTCACCGCCGTAATCGACCCCGTAAGCTCGCTCTACAGCCTCGTCTAGCTTAAGGTGAGCCAAACTTAGGTCTTCTGGCATTTTGTCGGCGCTATAAAGCACTGCGAGAGGTTTATCCGCATGAGAGTTACGGATATCTAGTACCGACTGCGCAAGGGCTTCAATTTCCAATCTTTGCATTTCGGTAGGGTCAGGCCAAACAAAGGTGTTATAGACAGTCTTCGGGGCGTAGCGATAATCGCTTTTTAATCGTCCCCCTACAGTTCTTAGCCAAGCGTTGTGAAACTGCGATGTCAAAATGCCAAAATGATACAGATTTGCGTTCTTAACAACAGCCCGTGGCATCACTAGCAGCAACACTGGCATCCATAAAACCAATGGGGACATACCTACGTCGCTCGGAACTGGTTCTAGGAATTAGCAGGAATGCATCATCTGATGTGCTATCGTAAAAATAAGTCAGCGGCCTATCGGCTGATTTTCTTGTCGCCGATGCTGAACTCGATGCTCTAAAATCACGAACTGCAAGGACTCTTTCATAAACTAGTGGCATTGTTTCTTGGATTTCTTTTATATCGCAGTTCTTGAGATATAAGATGAAACGTTCTTTCCCATTTATAAATTCATACGAACCAATAAATGGCCTAATGTATTCGATTGCACGAGGCTCCTTTGTCAAAAAAGCATCTAACTCTTCTCTGGTGAAAATATAGTTTCCTTTGTCATTTATTAGCGAACCGTAATCACATTCTGGAACGCCCGAACAGATAGGTGTCGCAGCAACATCGACCACCACATTAGGTGCATCTGCAAGATAGCCGTTTATATTGCCAACAACGGAAACATTATCTTGCTCAAATATCGTACGCTTTGGAGACCTGCCACCTTTGCTGAAGCCAACAATGATTACGTGAACGTGAGCTTGGTCTGTAGCTTCACTATTCCATACAAAAGTGCGGTATGCAAAGTCGATGACAATGCCGTACTTATTGAATAGGGTTGACCAAACAGGCATGACCTGTTGCCCTTGACAAATTGAGTTGGTAGAGACAAAGGCGGCAGCAATACCACTATTGCTCTCCATCATTTGCGCAGCCTTAATGTACCATGCCGCCACGTAATCAATAGAGTTCGCAAGTTTCACTTTACCAAACAGGTCAACAACTTCCTGCTTTTGGCTCTTACTCATTACCTTTGCTCCCAAAAATGGAGGGTTGCCTATAATATAGCGACATCTCTCCGCAGGGAGAACCGTATTCCAATCCATTCTCAAAGCATTGCCCTCGATTATGTTGCTATTGCTCGTGAGGGGTAGGAAGTCCAGCACCTGCATGACAATCTCTTGCGTTGCCTCAATCATCTGCGACTCCGCGATCCATAGCGCGGTTTTCGCTACTGATACCGCGAAGTCGTTTATCTCGATGCCGTAGAACTGCGAGAGCTTCACCTTAATGATGCTCGAATCGCCTCCGACCTCAAAGGACGTCTGCTCCCCTTGAAGGTTCTCAAGGACGCGGTTCTCAAGCTTGCGAAGCGACAGGTAGTTTTCCGTGAGAAAGTTCCCCGAGCCACAAGCAGGGTCGAACACGGTTATGGAGGCGAGTTCGTTTTGGAAAGCCTTGAGCCTTATCCTCCTGTCGCGGTCGGATTTCAAGGCTTCAATCTTCTCCAGCTTCCCGCGCAGTTCGTCCAGGAAAAGCGGGTCTATGACCTTGTGGATGTTCTCCACGGATGTGTAGTGCATCCCGCCCTCGTGGCGCGTCTCCGGGTTCAAGGTACTCTCGAACACAGCGCCGAAGATGGTGGGCGACACCTCCGCCCAATCGAACTTGCTGGATGCCTCCACCAGCAAGTCGAGCTTTATCTGGTCAGTGAACTGCGGGATTATGAGCGTCTCGTCGGAGAACAGCCCACCGTTGATGTAGGGAAAAGCCAACAGCTCGGGGTTCATGTACGGGTCGCGCTCGTCCTGCGTCCCGCCCGTGCCGTCGGGGGTATTGAGCACCTTGAACAGGTCGATGATGGCTTGTCGCATCTGCGGAACGGGTATGGGTTTCAGGTAGTCGTAGAGCGCCCCGTGGTGCTGCAACAGCCCTGCGTCCTCCGCGTAGAGTAAAAACACCAGACGGACGATTAGGACGTTCAAGCTCCGCTGCTCTTGCGGGTCGGTGTCTATGTTCTGGTACTGCTCGGCGAAGCTGTTGTAGAGCTTGCCCACCACGGCACCGGCCTTAACCGAAAGCGTCTTTTCCTTCTCTAAGCGGGAGTTGGACTTGTCAGTGATGAACGCGAGCCTGTAGAACTCGCTGGGGAGGTCTGCGAGCATAAGGACGTGGGGGTTCTCGCCCGATGGGTCTGTCTCTTGGTCGTAGATTAGGAACTGCTCGAAGTTTGAGCAGATAATCCAGCGGGGACGGATGGAGAGGGGCAGCTTAGCGGCGTATCGCACCGCCTGACCGTAGGGCGTGAGATTAGTCCCGTCCGATTGAGGCTTTGCCTTAGTGAGGTCGATTCCGAGGCTCTTTTGCTCTATGAGAACGCCCGTGTCCTCGATGAAGCCGTCTATGAAGCCTCCTTGCACCTTCCTCTCGAAGCTGATGAAGCTCGTTATGCTCGTGGAGGGCACTCCCAGGACGTTCACCAGAAGGTCGCGCCAGAAGTTCTGCGCGTCCTGCTTCTCGTCGCCCCTTCCTTGCCACTTCTCGGCGAACTCCTGCGCCCTTCTCTTCTGCTCAAGCTGATTCATTGCAACCTCTTACTAATAGCGGGAAAACCGCGAATACGCGATGCTCTAATTATATATTCCGACCCATCCGCCCAATATCCCGCAGCGGTAAACCGCAGCAAAGTAACGCCTCGGCGCTCACGCAGATGTTTCCCACACTGCTCACCCGCGCCGCTTTGGGTTGGGTCTAAAGACCCAAAGCGGCGTGAGCAGTGTGGAAAACGCCGTCATCTGCTTGGGACGTTGGGGAAGGTCAATAATCATTGTGGAAAGCTCGGCTGCGCCGACCTTCCCACAATGAAAGCGGGCGCACTGCACCCTCTGCCTGCGCTCGACCAATTATTCACCTCACCCATCCCTTGGTGACCGCAAGCTGTTCTCACCCAACGTCTGATGCCGTTCAAGTCGGTTCTCACACTTCCTGGTCGGGATATGCGGCTGGTCTGCTTCTAGGGCTTCCCATTGCACGTGTAAACGCACAGCCTCCTCTCATTGACGCACAGAGGACACACGGACGCTCTTCGCTGGTAGTCCCCGATTGTCACAAAGGGGTCAGCTACGCCACGACGGCGCATCCCGCCATAATGCGGGAACTGGGATTCATTAGCGCCTACTTTGGCTCCCAGCACAGGCCAGCTCTTCTTCCCTGCGGTCGTGCGCTCCCGCAGCCTAAGAGCTGCACCGAAGAGAGGCTTGGGAGCGCTTTCAACGGGAAACGAACGGGAAAATTCCGCGCTGTTTGCCCGAATCGGCATTGTTTGCCAGAAACCGTGTTTCTTTACCGAATCGTATTTGCCCAGTTCAGAGCGCTTTCCATTGTTCAGCATCATTTTCATTTCCTAACTGAAAGCCAATATCTTTTTTTCATGGCCTGCAGCATGTCGAGCGCCTCGGCACCACGACACTCGCCAACGATGATGCGGTCAGGGCGCATGCGCAGCGCATTGGTGACGAGGTCGCGTATGGTGACCATGCCACGGCCCTCGGCGTTGGCAAGTCGCGCTTCGAGCCGGACGACGTGCGGATGCTGGTCGAACCTGAGCTCGGCGCTGTCCTCGATCGTGATGACGCGCTCCTCGTAGGGGATGAGGCGCGAAAGTGCGTTGAGCAGCGTTGTTTTGCCGCCGCCCGTGCCACCCGAGACGGCGATGTTCTTGCGCGCGCGTATGGCCCAGGCAAGCAGCTGCGCCATCTCTGGCGTAAGCGCATCCAGCCCGACAAGCTCGTCAAGCGTGAAGGAGCGCTTACGGAACTTGCGTATGGTAAGCGTGCTTCCGCTCATCGAGAGGGGAGGGATGACGACGTTGACGCGGTGCCCTTCTGGAAGGCGGGCGTTCACGAGAGGGCACTGCTCGTCGACGCGCCTGCCGAGTGGCGAGACGATACGGTCGATGACGAGACGCAGCTGCTCTTCGGAATCGTAGTGCTCGCCGCTCTTGCATACGATGCCGTCGCGCTCGAAGAAGACGGAGTGAGGCCCGTTGACCATGATCTCGGTAATCGAGTCGTCTTTGAGCATCTTCTCGATGGGACCCAGGCCGAGCACCATGTCGAGCGTGCGCTCGATGAGGACGGCACGATCGATGTCGCTCATGGGTGCGAAATCATGCGCGCTCAGAATCTGCTCGATGCAGACGGCGAGCTCCTGTCGCGCATGCTCGCGTCCCTGGTTCAGAAGCTGCGCGATGCGTTCGCTCGGGACTTCGCGGTACAGCAACTCGCGTAGGTGCGCATGAGTCTTCTCGGAGACTGCACCCGGTAACTCCTCTGTCACGAGTTGTGGGCTTTGCCGTATATAGTCGCCGAGCTTCATGCGAAAAGCGCCTCGCCTTCCTGCGCTCGGTGGGCGAGAACTCGACGCCAATGCGGGGGGAGGAGTCTGGCGAGAAGCTGTTCGACATCGGGCACGGGCGCCGCTGCGTCTTCGATGAGCTCCTCGATGCGCCTCATGCCAACGAGTGCTTCGACCGATGCCTTGCCGTCCGCGAGCCTGAAGAGCTCGTCGCAGCCGAGCGAGTCTTCGATGCGCTCTATCTCGCTGCGGGGG